>JALVRI010000292.1 GCA_027031325.1 Desulfobacteraceae bacterium | reverse complement strand
GCGGTAACCATCAAGGTTGATTACGACAAGTGCACCGGGCACGCGGACTGTGTAGAATCGTGCCCCGGCGAAGTATACGAACTGGTGGATTCAAAAGCTGTAGCCAGTTCAATTGAAAACTGTATCGAGTGTTGCACTTGCGTGGAAGTCTGTCCCGAAGACGCCATCGAGCACAGCGCCTGTGGTTAAACCAGGAACGATACCCGGCAACCTGGCCACCACCGCCATGGCGGTAATGCCCCATACCGACGTGGACCGGGCCCTGGAACAGGCCTTGTCCCTGGATGTACCCTTCTGGCCCCAGTTGCCCAATTTCAGCTATTATGAGGACATGTACGTCCAGGCGGCCGAACATTTCCCCGGTATCGAACTGGACGTGGAAAAGCGTACCCTCCGTTTTTCGATGGACAGGTTCATCACGGAGCTGGAAGGGGCCATGGCAGCCATGGAAGATCCAGCCTACCTTGACATAAGTTCCAGGTATTCTGTGGTTTACCACCGATTTCTGGGCCTTGATCTGGGCGAACGGATTGCCATCCGCGGCCAGTTGGAAGGGCCTGTCAGTTTCGGGTTCAACATCCTCGATCAGGACGAACGCCCAATCCTGTTCGATGACACGGTACGCCCTTTCATGTTCGACTTCATGGCCGCCCGGATCAACATCCAGCTCCAACGCTTGAGGACCCTCAACCCTAACGCCTTCATGTTCGTGGACGAGCCCGGATTGCAGTTCATCTTCTCGGCCCTTTCGGGCTATGACAGCAACAAGGCCAAAGAAGAAATGGACCGTTTCTTCGCATCCATTCAGCGCCCGCGGGGAATTCACCTCTGCGGCAATCCTGATTGGGACTTTTTGCTGAACCTCGACCTGGATGTGCTCTCCATGGATATCTACTCCAATGCTGAAGTCTTTGCTTCCTACGCCCCGGCGGTGAAACGTTTTCTCGACAAGGGAGCGATTATTGTCTGGGGAATAGTACCCACGGCCATGGAGGAGTTCGAGCGCCAGGACACGGGCGGACTGATCGACCGTCTGGAACAGGTGTGGCAAACATTGGCCGAAAGGGGCGTCGACAAAGAGCAGATGATCGCCCAGGGTATGCTTTCACCGGCGACCTGTTGCCTTATCAACCCGGACAAGGAAAAAACAGTGGAAAAAGCATTTGCCGTCATAAACCGCATGGCAGCAATTCTGCGCCACAAATACTTGAAAATAGATCAAAACGAAAGGCAAACCCAATGAACCCGCCCAAGACAATCGGACCCATGACGAAAGTGGGCCTCGAAATCGCAATCGAACCGCCCCCCGGCAATCCTGCCGAAACCGTCTCCCGCGTGAGCTTCGACTTCATTTTCGGTATTGGAGTCGATGGACTCAGCGGTCTGGAAATGCACCTTTCAGGCAGGAAGGCCGGTGAGACCATCATGGTTGAGGTAGAACCGGGAGCCATGGATGAACTAATGGGGCACCTGGGTTGCAACCTTATGAAAACTATCGCCCAACGGCCGCCTTTTGTCATCAAAATCCTGGTCAAAAGCGTCACCCCGGCCGAGCCGCGGGAAGTGGTCAGGGCCATGGCGGCCAATACTGAATGCGGGTGTGATTGCGGCTGCGGTTGCTTTTGAAGGTTGATTTCGCGACCCACCTGAGATAATTTGGGGCGGATTTATAATCTGGCACGCTGTACCTGAAAAAGGTGGGAGCGAAAATAGCTTATATGTATCGGGACAATTACATCAATTCGCTGCGTATCGAACTGCTGGAACTGGTGGCCGACCAGCTCACCCCGGTGGCCCTCAAGTACGGCTATAGCGAAGTTCCGCTTGAAACCACCATCAAGTGGCGGCCCCAGGTGCTGGTCCTGGGCAACTACTCTTCGGGCAAATCGACCCTCATAAACGAATTTTTGGGGGCCAAGATACAGGGTACCGGTCAGGCGCCGACCGATGATTCTTTTACCGTCCTGACTTTCGACGATTCCCCCGCCCCGGGCAGCCCGATCCGGATTACCGAGGAGCGGGACGGCAAGGTGCTTCTCAATGACCCGGAATACCCTTTTGAAACGCTCAAGAAACACGGCCAACGCTTCGCGGCCCATTTCCGGCTCAAAAAGGTCAATTCGCCTTTTCTCAAGAACTTGGCCATAATTGACACCCCCGGCATGCTCGACAGCATTACCGAAAGGGACCGGGGCTATAATTACCAGGAAGTAATCGGTGACCTTGCCCAGATCGCCGACCTGGTCCTTGTGCTTTTCGACCCCCATAAGGCCGGCACCGTGCGCGAGGCTCACACCAGTCTGAGGGAAACCTTGCCGGCCAAGACATTTGAGGACCGGGTTCTCTTCGTTCTCAACCGTATCGATGAATGCGCCTCAATGATGGACCTGATCCGGGTTTACGGAACCTTGTGCTGGAACCTTTCCCAAATCACCGGCCGCAAGGACATCCCCATGATCCACCTTACATATTCTCCGGGGGCCGTCCAGAACAACGACCAGCAACCCCCGGATTATCTCAAGTACCTCGAGAATCAACGCGAGGCCCTGAAAGAAGCGGTCCTCAAGGCCCCCTGCCATCGCCTCGACAACTTGGCATCCTTCGTCGAAACCCATGGTCAAAGGCTGGTCCACCTGCTCGAGGCCCTGATAAACTTCCGTCTCAAGGCCCGCCGCTTTCATTTGAAAGGCACCGCCATGGCCTTTATGGCCGGAATCTTTGCGGCCGGGGCCGGATGGATAGCCACCATGGCCACACCCTGGGGAGCAGGCCTTGATCCTGTCATCCAGATTGCAATCTGCGGCAGCATCGGGGCAACCACCATGGCCTTGTGGCTGACGAGTATCCACCGTTTTTTATATCGCCGTTTCCACCGTAAAACACTGGCTGCCGTGGATGATCTTACAAACCTGGACAACCAGACCCGCCGGGACAGCTGGGAAGCCGTCAGGCAGCTGGTGCAAAACCATATTGAAAAAACCAGGGGCAAATATTCCCTGGCCGAAGTCCGGCGCCAATACGCCGCTGTGTGGCAGATTTATGAAAAAGGCTCCCGCGAGATCCGCGAAGCGCTGAAAGAAATCGCCAGTCTTCCACCGGACCAGGAAAATGAAGACGCCCGGCAAGATCCGCCCCTTAACGATGCCGTTTAAACGGGAAACCGTCATGCAAGCAGTTACCAAACTTCCCATCATCCCCGACGGCCGGGCAGACGACCTGCATGGCCTTGAATACGGAAACGACAATGACCTGTGCCTTTTCATGGCCGGAAACCAGTTTATGGTAATGGAAGAACTGCTGGAAGCCTTCACCAGCAACAACCCGGATATCAAGCGCATTGTTTACGAAACCCTGCCCCCGGGCCTGGAACTGAAACAAATCCTGGCCCGGGGAGCGCTTTTCCGCGGCAAACAGCTTGACCTGAAACCCGATGTATACGCTTCGGTCAACCTGGACGCCATGCAAAAACTGGTGGAATCCGGTCATATCGATCCGGGAGGATACCGGCCCTATCTTCACAACCGGCTAACCCTCATGGTCCCGGCCGGCAACCCGGCCGGGATAAGCGCGCTAAGCGACCTTGCCGAAGATAACGTCAGAATTTCACAACCGGACCCGGCCAACGAAGACATCGCTTTTCACATTATCGACATGTACCGGGAAGCCGGCGGAGATGCGCTTGTCGCAAAAATCATGGAAGAAAAACGCGCTGAAGGCACCACCATCATGACAGTGGTTCATCACCGCGAAACCCCCTTGCGAATAGCCAAGGGAACCGTGGATGTCGGACCGGTCTGGGCCACCGAGGTAATTCATGCCCAAAATACCGGCCTGGCCTGCGAGCAGGTAGAACCGGGTGAGCAACTGGATCAGCGTGATAAAATCAACTATTACGTTTGCAGTCTCAACGATGCTCCCCATCCTGAGGCGGCCGGGCGTTTCATTGATTTCCTCCTGTCTGACAAGGCAGGAGCAATCTACAGCCGTTACGGCTTCGTACCTCACCGGCCCTGAATTTTGAAATGCCCCAACAACAAGACAGGTTTGCAAAAGCGACCCCGGCCGAAGTGGACCAGACGGAACTCAACCGGCTGGCCACCGGGCTGATAGAACGCTGCTCGACCATGGTTCTGGCCACAAGTACAAGCGAGGGCCCCTGGGCCGCGCCCGTTTATTATGTCTGGCTCAGGGGCAGTTTCTGGTTTTATTCGGCTGGCTCCAGCCGTCATGTGAGCCAGGGTTTGGGCGCTTCGAAAGTGGCCGCCGCCGTGTGGGAAGATTCAGCCTCCTGGCGCAAAATCGAAGGTTTGCAGATGGAAGGCCGCCTGAGCAAGGCAAAAGATGTCACCGAGGCGACCGCCATCGCCATGGCCTACGCCGCAAGGTTTCCCCAGGCTGCGACCATCCTTAAGGATAAATTGAAAGGCCTTGACCCTTGCGGGTCACGGATCGGCCTGTATGCTTTTTCACCGGCCACTGCTATTTATACCAACAACCGCTACGGTCTGGGCTTTCGCAGCATCGTCCAGCTCCATCGCAAGCAATAAACCCGGATTATGCACTTCAAATGCCTATGCCTGCCCTCGGCCTCGCATCTTCGCCAAACTCGCCGGCTGCAAAATCCGGGATAAATAAAACCGGCGGCATGACAAAAAAAACCTCATCGCAAAACCCGGCCCGCCCGGCCCCGGCAATTGGAGTAAGTGCTTGCCTGCTGGGGATGAAAGTAAGATGGGACGGCGGGCACAAGCAGGATTGGTATGTCCGAAAGGTACTGGCAAAGCACTTTGAGCTTGTGGCCATCTGCCCGGAAAATGAATGCGGCCTTGGAATCCCCCGCGAACCGGTCCGCCTTGAAGGCGACCCTGACCGCCCCCGGCTGTTTACGCTGAATTCCAGGATCGAACTGACCGGGAAAATGGAAGCATGGATTGAACGGCGTCTTGGAGAGCTTGAACAGGTCGACCTGTGCGGATTCGTCTTCAAGGCCAAGTCGCCCAGCTGTGGACTTAAAAGCACCAAAATATTTGGTAACGGCTCTGTTTTTCTGTCCGGCCGGGGTCTTTTTGCAGCCGCCTTCACAAAAAGGTTTCCGGCCATCCCGGTTGTCGAAGAAAATGACCTGCATGACCCGCTAGCCAAAGCCATCTTCATTGAAAAGCTCACCCGTTTTGGCAAGCTGCGTTGACCCGGCTCCAAATTCCGATGGATGCCGCCGCGACTTTTTCCACCGATTTCATGAAAGGGTTGGAGAAGTTCAGGCGGCCGGTGCGGCGGCGAAGGCCGGAGTGTGGATCCACCCTTCACCGCCCGGTAGTC
>JALVRI010000291.1 GCA_027031325.1 Desulfobacteraceae bacterium | reverse complement strand
GCGCGAACTCGGTCCTCCAATGCGCTTTTACCCTGGCAGACGGCCTGGAATACGTGCGCGCAGCCTTGGGGGCCGGGCTGAAGATCGATGACTTTGCTCCCCGGCTGAGCTTTTTCTTCGGTGTCGGGATGAACTTTTTCATGGAGATCGCCATGCTGCGGGCGGCCCGTTTCCTGTGGCACGAGCTTATCAGCCAGTTCAATCCCAGCAATCCCAAGTCGACCATGCTGCGAACCCATGTCCAGACTTCGGGCTGGTCCCTGACCGAGCAGGATCCCTACAACAATATCATCCGCACCACCCTCGAGGCCCTGGCCGCCGTCCTGGGCGGTACCCAGTCCCTGCACACCAATTCTTTCGACGAAGCGGTGGGGTTGCCGACCGACTTTTCGGCACGGATTGCCCGCAACACCCAGCTCATAATCCAGGAAGAGTCCCAGGTCTGCCACGTGATCGATCCCCTGGGCGGCTCTTACTATGTCGAGGCTCTGACCGACGGCATAATCAAAGAGGCCCGCAAGATCATCCAGGAAGTCGAGGAACTGGGCGGGATGGCCAAGGCCATCGAAAGCGGTATGCCCAAGATGCGGATTGAAGAATCGGCTGCCCGCCGCCAGGCCCGGATCGACCAGGGCCTGGATGTGATCGTGGGAGTAAACAAGTACCAGATCGAAGAGGAACCGCCGGTGGAGGTCCTGGAGGTGCCGGATACGGTCAGGGATGAGCAGATCGCCCGCCTCAAGCAAATCCGGGCCACCCGCGACAACGAGGCGGTCAAAAAGGCTCTGGCGGCGGTGACCAAGGCCGCCGAAAGCGGGGATAACCTCCTGGAGGTTTGCATCGAGGCGGTCAGGCTGCGGGCCACGGTGGGAGAAGTTTCGGAGGCCATGGAAAAGGTCTTCGGCCGTTTCGTGGCTACCACCCAGTGTATTTCGGGAATCTACGCCTCGGAGTACGTGGATACGGAAATCATCGAGGCCATCCGGAAGCGGACCGAGCAATTTGCCGCCAGGCACGGCCGGCGACCCCGGATCCTGCTGACCAAGATGGGCCAGGATGGCCACGACCGGGGGATCAAGGTGATTGCCACGGCTTACGCCGACCTGGGCTTCGACGTGGACATCAGCCCCATGTTCCAGACCCCTGAGGAAGCGGCCAAGATGGCGGTGGAAAATGACGTCCACGTTGTAGGCGCCTCCAGCCTGGCGGCAGGTCATAAAACCCTGGTCCCCCAGCTTGTCAAGGCCCTCAAGGAGGCCGGTGGCGAGGACATCCTGGTGGTGGTGGGAGGAGTGATTCCGCCGCAGGACTACGATTTCCTTTACAAGGCCGGAGCCGTAGGCGTTTTCGGTCCCGGAACGCCGGTTCCCGAATCGGCCAACAAGGTTTTGAACGCCATCGAGGAAAAATTTGTCTAGCAGGCAGTTGCAAAACGTCATGAGCGCAGGTCAGACAAGCCAAAATCCGACCAAAAAGCGCAGTTTATTGGTAATAAATGAGCATTTTGAGCAGGATTTTAACGCCCTAGGGCCAAGCGTAATAGTTTTTCAACTGCCTGCAAGAGCGACGGGGCGGCTGATATGCTGAATATGGATCCTGAAACCTATATCGAGGGCGTTTGCTCCGGTGACCGCCGCCTGCTGGCAAAAACC
>JALVRI010000290.1 GCA_027031325.1 Desulfobacteraceae bacterium | reverse complement strand
GATAGGCCTGCCTGATCCTTTCATCCCGGGACAGTTCGGTCGCGTCGCCCCGGTGGACAAGACGGCCTGTTTCCAGAACGTAGGCGCGCTTCGAAATCTCCAGCGAAGCCACGGCGTTCTGTTCCACCAGCAAGATGGTCAGGCCTTGTTCACGGTTGAGCCTGTATAAGAGCTCAAAAACCTCGTCCGCCAGCTTGGGCATCAGGCCCATGGAAACTTCGTCCACCAACAGAAGACTGGGGCCTGAAACAAGGGCGCGCGCGATCGCCAGTTGCTGTTGTTCACCGCCGGACATGGTGTTGGCCGGCTGGTCAAGCCGTTTTGCGAGGATGGGAAACATGGTATAGAGCCATTTGAAACGCTGGTCCAGGTCGATTTTATTGCGCAGGCCGTAAGCGCCCACCAACAGGTTTTCATGCACCGTCAGGCGCGGAAAAATGCGTGCCCGTTCCGGCACCAGGCGGATACCATCCCGGGCGCGCCGGAAGGCCGGCCGGCTGGAGATGTCCCGCTCCCGGAAACAGATCCGGCCTTGCCGCGTTTCAACTATGCCCATCACGGCGTTGAGGATAGAGGTCTTGCCGGCACCGTTGGCCCCGATGATCGACACCAACTCGCCTTCTTCCAGATCGAAGCTGACCCCGCTGACGGCTTTGATGTCACCGTAGGCGATATGCAGGTTTTCAACCTCCAGCAGCATTCTTCCTCCTTCGGCGTCCCAGGTAGGCCTCTATGACCTGCTGGTTTGACTGAATCTGTTCGGCAGTCCCCTCGGCCAGCTTGCGTCCGTGGTCCAGGACAACGATCCGGTCGCACAGCTTCATCGAGACCCTGAGGTTGTGTTCGATCAACAGGACTGTAATCCCCATCTGCCTGATGGTGCGGATCAAGTCCTCCAGCCTCGATACCTCGCCGTGGCGCAGCCCGGAAAAGGATTCATCCAGCAGGATCAGCTTCCGCCCCACCACCATGGCCCGGGCTATCTCCAGCCGCCGCAAGTTACCCAAGGGCAGCAAACCCGCCTTGCGTCCGGCCAGCTCCGCCAGTCCCACCTGTTCCAGGATCCCCATGGCCGCCGCGACCTGGTCTTTTGAACGCCATGGGCCCCAGATACGCCTGAAGCGACCGTAGTGTGCAATCCCCCTGGCAACAAGAACGTTTTCGAGCACCGTCAGGGAGGTGAAAGGCTTGACGATCTGGAAAGTCCGGCCCAAACCCATGGCTGCCAGCCTGAATGGCGGAAGTCCGTCGGTACGCGCCCGGTCGAAAAATATCCTGCCCCCTGTTGGCTTGTAAATACCGGAGATCATGTTGAAACAAACAGTTTTGCCCGCCCCGTTGGGGCCCAGGATGCCCAGTATTTCACCCCGGTCCACCTGGAAATCGACGCCGTCCACGGCCTTGAGCCCCCCGAAATGCTTGCGCAAACCTTCCACCTTGAGCAACGGCTGCTTCATGAACGCCCTCCCGGAACGACCCTGGCCAGCACTTTGCGGGCCAGGCTATCGTCTCCCAGCAGACCCGATGGCTGAAAGCGGATCATCAGCAACAAGACGGCCGTGTAAAACAGAATCCTGTATTCCACCAGGGGGCGAAAGATTTCCGGCAGGGCTCCCAGGATGGCGGCTCCCAGCAGCGGGGCCCAGAGCTTGCCCATGCCTCCCAGCACCAGCATGCTCAGCAGGGTGATGGAAACCGGAAACGAAAAATCACTGGCGCTTATGAAACGCATGTAATGGGCATAGAGGGCTCCTGCCAGGCCGGCCATGGCCGTACCGACCACAAAGGCCAGGAGCTTGAACCTGACCGGGGAGATTCCCATGGAAGCCGCGGCCTGCTCGTCTTCGCGTAAGGCGAAACAGGCCAGCCCGGCCCAGCAGCGGGCAAACCACCAGCAGGCCAGCATCACCAGGACCAGGAAAGCCAGGCAAAGCAGGAAAAAGGAAAAACCCTTCAGCTTGAGGCCGAAAAGATAAATCCTGGGGATACCGCCGATACCCAGGGCGCCTCCGAAAAAGGGAATGTACAAGAAGACGGCTTCGACGATGAAGTTTATGCCGATTGTGGTAATGGCCAGGAAATCCTCCTTCACCCTAAGGCTGGGAAGGCCCAGCAGCAGGCCCACCAGGCCGCTGATTATCACCACCATGGGCAGGGACGCCCAGAAGGACAGGCCCGCCTTGGTGGCCAGGATGGCGGCACTGTAGGCCCCGATGCCGAAAAAGGCGGCGTGCCCCAGGGAAATCTGCCCGGCATAACCTACTATCACGTTGAGGCCGCAGACCACGATGGCATTGATGACGACGATGGTGGCAATGGTGATCAGGTATCCGCTCAAAAGTCTTCCCTCCTTACCTGGATCCGAGCAATCCTTCCGAACGCCACATCAGGACCGCGATCATGGCGATGAAAGCCAGGGCATCCCGGGGCAGCGGAATCCGGGCATAGCCGATCAGCAGGGTCTCGGCCACTCCCAGCAACAAGGATGCTATCACCGCGCCGGGTACCGAGCCCATCCCTCCCACCACGATCAGGGCCAGGGTCTTGTAGGCCGGAACCGCGCCCATGGTCGGATAGACCTGGTTGTAATATATGCCCACCAGCACGCCGGCCACGGCGGCGATGGCCGACCCCAGGACGAAGGTTGCGCTTACCACCCGGTGGCTGTTGATCCCCATGGCATCGGCAATGGCCATGTCCTGGCTGGTTGCACGCATGGCAAGCCCGATTTCGGTCCTGGTCGTTATGTACCACAGGATTGCCAGCACCAGGGCCGTGATGGCGTAAACAGCCATGAGGGTTGACGAAATGGTAACGTTGCCGAGCTTGACGGCGGCCAAGGGAAGCTTGGCCGGAAAGGTAAGGATATAGGGGCCTGCCACCAGCCGGCAGAGCTCTTCGATGGCAAGCATGACGGCAATGCTTCCGATCAGGGGAACGTAGGGAGGATACTTGAGCAGGGGATAATACACAAAACGCTCTATCGCCACTCCCAGGGCTGCGCAAAAAACCATGGCCCCTCCAAATCCCAGCAACAGGCTTCCGCTCAGCTTGAAAACGGCCAGGCCGACATAAGCCCCCACCGTGTAGATGGCGGCATGGGCAACGTGGAGGATACGCAGGATTCCGTAAACCAGGGCCAGCCCCAAGGTCACCAGGGCGTAGATCGACCCCATGGCAATACCGTTGAGCAGTTGTTCAAGAAAAAGATGCATCCAACTTCCCCGCTGATCGAGTAACTAATTCGGTTGTCGGCCGATCGAAACCGCCCCTGGGGACAAGCTCATGAATCGGAAGCCCGGGACCGCAGGCCGGGAGCCGGCCGGTAATTTCAGAGGCCGGGCGGCAGAAAACCCATGGGAGAACATTCTCACACAGCCGCAACGGCCGCTTGGGACCGGATTCTCATCAAAGGCCGGCCTTTTCCAGGGCCTTGCTTTCCAGCCCGACCACCTCGGCCCGCACGGCCTGCACCTGCTGCTCTGTTTGGCGCACGAACTGCTCGTCCCGGATCGACTCCAGGTTGATCCTGACGTTCATAATGGCTCCCAGGGCAGCGCTGCGGGCCATCATCAGGCCTACTGCCGCATCTGTCCGGGCGTTGGGATTGCCCATTTCCAGGGCCTGAACGGCAAGCTGCATTACCTCCAGGGCCTTGCGCGAAACTTCCAGGGGAACCCGGGCGGCTTGCTTGAAGGCCTCCTGGACGGCCTGGCTGCGGCGGCTGCGTTGCTCCCGGCTTTCCTTGGGCAGCTTGAAAGCCGCCATTACCCGGCCGTATGCCTCGGAGTCACGATCAACGTCCGACTGTAATGAAGTCTGAAGATCCGCCGCCCTGCTTTTGAGGTCCTCCATCTGCGGCTCCACCCGGGCATAGGCGGACCGGCCGCAGGTCAGGCCGGCAACCATCTGCGCCAGGGCGGCGGCCAGGGCAGCGGCCAGGGCAGCGACGCTTCCACCGCCCGGGACTGGTTGGCGCGAGGCCGTCCTGGCCAGAAACTGCTCAACGCTCAACTTTGTCAGCATCCTTTACCTCGCCTCGAATTTGACTTGTCGAAAACCAATTCCCCGTTCTTGATCACCTTTTCAACACAGTTTACCCCCACGTGGTAAGGAATAAACTTGTAAGAGGGAAACTCCAGAATGACCAGGTCCCCGGCCTTGCCCGGATCGATGCTGCCGATCCTGTCCGCCCGGCCCACGGCGGCCGCACCATTGATTGTCATGGCGCAAACGGCCTCTTCCGGGGTCAGGTCCATGTAAAGGCAGGCCAGGGCCATGACCAGGGGTACCGATTCGCTGAAACAACTGCCGGGGTTGAAATCGGTGGCCAGGGCCACGGCGCAACCGGCATCAATCATCTGCCGGCCCCGGGCGTAAGGCTCCCTGAGGCTGAAAGCCGTACCCGGCAGCAAGGTTGCCACGACCCCTTTTGCAGCCATGGCGGCAATTCCGGCGTCACTTGCCTGGAGAAGGTGGTCGGCCGACACCGCCCCCAGCTCGGCTGCCAGTTCGGCCCCGCCCAGGGCCACCATCTCGTCGGCGTGCAAAGTGAGCTTGAAGCCCATCTGCGCGGCCGCCTTGAGCAATCGCCGGCTCTGGGAGATGGAAAATACGTTTTGTTCGCAAAAAACATCGCAAAACTCGGCCAAGTCGGCATCGGCCACTTGCGGCATGACCTTCCGGACAACCAAATCGATATACTCGTCGCCGCGGCCCCGGTAAGCCGGGGCAACGGCATGGGCACCCAGAAAGGTGGACACCACATCCACCGGGTGGCGGCGGTCGAGCTCGGCCATTACCTGGAGCTGTTTGATCTCGGTTTCAAGGTCGAGGCCGTAGCCGCTTTTTCCCTCGACGGTGGTCACACCAAAGGCCAACATGCTGTCAAGCCTCCGCATCCCGGAGTCCAGCAACTCCTCTTTTCCGGCCTTGCGGGTGGCCTCGACCGTACTTAGGATGCCCCCGCCACGCTCCAGGATCTCCATGTAGCTGCGGCCCGCCAGACGCCATGAAAATTCCTCCTCCCGGTAACCGCCGAAGACAAAGTGGGTGTGGGAGTCCACGAAACCCGGCAAGACCGCCTTGCCGGCGGCATCGATAATACGGTAGCCTGAAAGATCACGGCCGTCCAACACCTCGGCGGTAACACCGGCAGCCTCGATGACACCGCCTGTGATCACCACCGTGCCGTCTTCGATCAGGCCGAGATCGTTCATCCGGCGCGAACCGCACCTGGGTCCGAAACCGCTGCAGGTTACCAACTGGGCCGCGTTTTTGATCACCATGTCGGCTGCCATGGGCATCTCCTTGCTCGCCTTGCCT
>JALVRI010000289.1 GCA_027031325.1 Desulfobacteraceae bacterium | reverse complement strand
ATGTCGCTCAGGGCGCGGTGGAAATTCGCGTTGAACAGCCGCTTAAGGCCGGGATTATCCCCCCTTCCTGGGCCAAGGATTCCGGCAGCGCCGGCAAGGCTGCTGCAGCCTCGCCCACCGGGGCCGCGGCCGGGAGGCCCAAAATCATCTTTGTCCTGGACGCCTCCGGTTCCATGTGGGGGCCCATCAACGGCAAGCCTAAAATCGAAATCGCCAGGGAGGTAATGAACGATCTTATCGCCAGGCTGCCCGCCAACATGCGCGCGGGCCTGATGGCGTACGGGCATCGGCGCAAGGGCGACTGCCACGACATCGAGATGCTCATACCTGTGGGCCGGCTGGACCGGGCCGGGATGAAGGCCGCCATCAAGGCCATCAGCCCCAAAGGCAAGACCCCCCTTGCCGAAGCCGTCCGGCAGGCCGCCCGGGCCCTGGGCTATACCAAAAACCGGGCCGCGGTGGTACTGGTGAGCGACGGCCTCGAGACCTGCAACGCCGACCCCTGCAAGCTGGCGCAAAAACTGGCCATGCACGGGGTGGATTTCACCGTCCACGTGATCGGTTTTGATCTTTCCAAGCAGGAACAGGCCCGGCTGCGATGCCTGGCGGACAAGACCGGCGGCCTTTTCCTGGCCGCCGCCAATGCCGCCGCGTTACGCAATGCCCTGTTTACAACCATCAAGCAAGTCCAGGCCCCACCTCCGCCGGTCAAAGAAAACCCGGGCAAAGCAACCCTGAAGGCCCAGGCAAGCGTTTGCGCCGGCGCCGTATTCAGCGTCAGGTGGCAGGGGCCCAACAGCCTCAGGGACTACATCGCCATTTCGAAAAAAGGGGCCAGGGACGATATTTACACGGATTATGTTTACACAAAAACCGGCAACCCGGTTCGCATAACGGCCCCGGGCGACACCGGAGCCTATGAGCTGCGTTACGTTCACGCCCACAGTCATCGGGTTATCGGAAGGGCAAAAATCCAGGTGACCCCTGTCAGCGCCCAGGTAACGGCACCCCGGGAGGCGGCCGTGGCCACAAAAATAAGTGTCAAATGGAATGGACCGGGCTACAAGGGGGACTACATCAGCGTGGCAAGGCCCGACCAGGCCCCGGGCGACTACCTGGGCTTTCGTGACCTGTCCGGGCAAAACCCCCTCAAGCTGCAGATGCCGCCTGATCCGGGCACTTACGAGGTTCGTTACATCATGGCCCATGGCACCAAGCTGCTGGCCAAAACGACCGTCACCGTAAAACCGGCCGGCGCCAGCCTGGAAGTACCGGCCGAGGTGAACGCCGCGGCCCAGTTCCAGGTCCGCTGGCAGGGGCCGGCCAACGGCGATGACCTGATTACCATTGCCGGCCCGGATCAAAGCCCCGACAGCTTTCTCGGCCTGGCCTACATCCACCAGGGAAACCCCTCCCGGCTGCGGGCGCCTGCCGATCCGGGAACTTACGAGGTTCGCTACATCCTGGGCCAGGGCGCCAAGTTGCTGGCCAAAACGACCATCACCGTAAAACCGGTCAGCGCCAGCCTGGAAGTGCCGGCCGAGGTGAACGCCGCGGCCCAGTTCCAGGTCCGCTGGCAGGGGCCGGCCAACGGCGATGACCTGATTACCATTGCCGGCCCGGATCAAAGCCCCGACAGTTTTCTCGGCCTGG
>JALVRI010000288.1 GCA_027031325.1 Desulfobacteraceae bacterium | reverse complement strand
GAAACATCCTTGCCGGTCTGATTGAATCCGGGCTGGTAAAGGCCTTTGAACTTACGACCGTCTTCAGGCAGGCCGCCGAAAGCACGATTATCGTCAATGCCCACCGGGTAAGGGCCGGGCAAATGCCGGAGCTGGTACCCTGGGAACCGCAAAACACCCCTGATTTTTGCTTCATTGAAAAGCAAAGCCCCGCCGAAGTCGTCCGCTGCGTCACCCAATTGTGCACGAACACCACCTGGGCCCGGAGCCTCGGGATCGATCCCCGCCGCCATATCCAGGTCCTGGTTCCGATGCACAAGGGCACGGTTGGAACGATCAACCTGAACCAGGTCCTCCAGCAGGCCCTGAACCCCGGCCCCGGCAACCGCAACGGTTTGCCTTTCAGACCGGGCGACAAGGTGATGCAGCTTGTCAATGACTATGGCCGGGATGTGTTCAATGGCGACATCGGACAGGTCCTGGAAATCGACGATCAAAACCAGGAAATCAGGGTATTGTATGGCCAGCGGGAAGTCAGCTACGGCTTTGCTGAAATCGACAGCCTCTCCCTGGCCTATGCCATATCGGTCCACAAGTCCCAGGGTTCCGAGTACCCGGTGGTAATCCTGCCCCTCCTGACCCAGCATTATGTATTGCTCCAGCGCAACCTGCTCTATACCGCCATCACCCGGGCCAGCCGGATGGTGATAATCGTCGGAAGCGCCAAGGCCGTCAGGGTTGCCGTCAGTAACGACCGTAGCCACAAGCGGGTATCAGGCCTCGTGTGGAGGATCAGGCAAAACTTTCAGTAATCATGAACCCGGATTATGGACTTCAAATGCCTGAAAAGAATCAATTTCATTGAATTATTACGCAGTTGACTTGTATTTGTTCCCGGCCCTGCCTTCACCCGAAAGGTGAAGTTCAATCGGTGAAAGTCTTGAAGGCATTTGAAGCCGCAAGGGGCTTGCGATTTTACCGAAGATGGGAGCTGCAAAATCCGACCAAAAAGCGCAGTTTATTGGTAACAAATGAGCATTTTGAGCAGGATTTTAAGACCCTAGGGCCAAGGGTAATAGTTTTTTCATCAGCCTCTTAATCAGGCATCTGAATCGGAAGAGGATGAGCTGGGCAGGGGCAGTTTGAAAAATTGAATCCCTTCCTGGCGCAAGGTTTCTTCTTCCTGGGGAGTGCTGACACCGCGGATATTACGCGGTTCCGAAACCCCGTAATGAATCTTGAGGGCTTCTTTGGCAAAATCAGGCCCCACGTTGTCGAAGTTCTTTTCAACGAACTCGGCCAGGTGCCGGCCAAAACGTTCCAGGTTGATGGCGGCCGGGGGCTGTTGCGGTGCTTCTGCGGCTGTTGGTTGATTCTTGATGGCAAAGGCCGAGGGCAGCTTGACAACTCTTGTGCTGCTGCATACCGGGCAGGCGATCAGCTTCTTTTGGCGCTGTTCTTCATAAGCGCTGCTGTCCTGAAACCATCCTTCGAAGGTATGCCCGTTTTCACACTGAAGGTCAAAAACGATCATCCTTTGCACCTCGTCACGCACTAGTTCAATAAATAAGGAAAATTATCACAAGACGGTCGATTTTTAAAGAAATTATTGACAGACAAGGCCCTTTGACCGCAAAATACGCAACCGTAATGAGACCTTTGCAACGAAAAACCTGCGCCAACGGAGAACCTGCCATATGAACAAAAAAACCGCTGTTTGGATCATCGTCTTCCTGGCGACCATCGGCAGTACGTCTTGGGAAGCTTTCGCCAAAACGGTCTACGTGGCCGACAGCTTTGAAATAACCATGCGTACCGGGCCGGGTCCTGACCGCAAGATAATCTCGTTGCTGCGTTCCGGCCGCCAGCTGGAAGTGGTTACCGCCGGCGATGAATGGACCGAGGTGCGGCTGGACAACGGCAAGCAGGGATGGGTGCTAACCCGTTACCTTACCGAGCAGGAACCAAAGGCCATGATTCTGGCCCGCCTCCAGCAAAAATACCAGAAGCTGGCCGAGCAAAAAGACGAACTTCAAAAACAGATCCAAAGCCTCAAGGAAAACAAGAAGGATCTCGAACAACAGCTCAAGGCAACTTCCAACAAGCTGGCCAAGCTTGAAAACGCCTATAATACCTTAAAAAAGGAAGCCTCTGATTTCTTGAAACTAAAAGCCAAGTTCGAAAAGACCACCGCCCGGCTCAAAGAGCTGAAATCCAAGACAACCGCCCTGGAAGACGAAACCCGGCGCCTGAAGCGCAACCACAACATCAGGTGGTTTCTAAGCGGTGCCGGCGTCCTGCTTTTCGGATGGATCATCGGCATCAGCTCACGCAGGTCACGACGGCGCTCCTCCCTGCTCTAAGAGCTGGCCTTGATGAAACAAGAAGTGAAAAACACGAAAGCAAATTCAACTTCCAAGCCGGACCTGATCGAATCCGATTTCCTGGTCATCGGATCCGGGGTCGCCGGCCTGACATTCGCCCTCAAGGTGGCCGACCAGGCAACCGTGGCCATAGTCACCAAAAAGGGCATCACCGATTCCAATACCAACCAGGCCCAGGGAGGTATCGCATCGGTATTCGACAAAGCCGATTCCTTCGAACTCCACGTCGAAGACACCCTCAGGGCCGGCGATGGGCTTTGCCATCCTGACGTGGTCAAAATGGTTGTAGCCAATGGCCCCCGCCTGATCCGGGAATTGATGGAACTGGGAGTCCGTTTCAATATCGACCACGGCCGGAAAGGCCGGGACAATGCCAGCCGGCTCGACCTGGGCCGGGAAGGCGGTCACAGTTGTAACCGTATCGTTCACTCCCAGGACATGACCGGCAGGGAGGTAGAAAGGGTACTGGTGGGAAAAGTCCTCCAGCATCCCAATATCACCGTCTACCAGAACCACGTGGCCATCGACCTGATCACCCGCTCCACCAGGATCAGGCGCGGCACGGTCACAACCACCCACGAAGACTTTTGTTGCGGTGCGTACGTCCTGGAAAGGGAAACCAACCGGGTCAAAACTTTCAGCAGCCGGGCCACCCTCCTGGCAACCGGTGGCAGCGGCAAGGTTTACCTATACACGAGCAACCCCGACATCGCCACCGGAGACGGTATAGCCATGGCCTACCGCGCCGGGGCCACGGTCGCAAACCTTGAATTCGTCCAGTTTCATCCAACCTGCCTCTATCACCCGGCGGCCAAGAACTTTCTCATCTCCGAAGCCGTCCGCGGCGAGGGTGGCATCCTGATCGACGCCCGCGGCAGGGCTTTCATGCAGGACTACGATCCCCTAAAGGACCTTGCCTGCCGTGATGTGGTGGCCCGGGCCATAGACACGGAGTTGAAAAAAAGCGGTGACGACTCCGTTTTTCTCGATATCAGCCACAAGGACCCTGACTTCATTAAAAAACGCTTTCCCAACCTCTACCGCCGGTGCCTGCGCTACGGTATCGACATGACAAATGAGCCTATCCCCGTGGTGCCGGCGGCCCACTACATGTGCGGCGGCGTGGCAACCGACGTTTACGGCCGGACCGACATTCAGCGCCTTTACGCGGTCGGGGAAACGGCCTGCACCGGCCTCCACGGCGCCAACCGGCTGGCGTCAAATTCCCTGCTCGAGGCCCTGGTTTACGCCGATCAGGCGGCCGCTCACGCAGGAAAACAGTTTTCAGCCGGCCGCCTGGAGCCCCTGCCCCCTCCGCCTGCCTGGGACGAGGTGGGCACCACCGACAGCGACGAGATGATCATCGTGGCCCACAACTGGGATGAAATCAGACGCCTGATGTGGAACTACGTGGGGATCGTCCGCTCGGACAAACGTTTAGAGCGTGCCCGCCGGCGGATCGAGATCATTCAAAAGGAAATCCACGATTACTACTGGAACTTCAAAGTCGTACCGGACCTGATCGAGCTGCGCAACATTGCGGTCGTGGCCGAGCTGATCATTACCTGTGCCTTGCACCGCAAGGAAAGCCGCGGCCTGCATTACACCATCGAATATCCCCGCCGCGATGACGTTCGCTGGCGCAAGGACACCATCCTGCGCAGGCCCTTTGTGGGCTGATTGCCATAGGAACGCCGAATGGAACCTAGTTTAAGCTTTCTTTACTTACGTTTTCCAGGCAGGCGGGGCCGGGTTCAATCTAACTTGAGCATGGAAACTGCCAGGGCAAATGACTCAAAATGAACGCAATGTATTGATCTCCACCTGTTTCGGCCATTTCCTGAGCCATTTCAACATGCTGGTATTCCCAGCGGTTGTAATGCCGCTCACCGGGCGGCTCGACCTGCCTCTGGCCGATGTTCTCGGTCTTTCATTCTGGATGTACTTGCTGTTCGGCCTTACCGCCTTGCCCTGGGGTTTTGCAGCGGATTATTTCGGCCCCAAGATTCTGATGGCGATATATTACGGCGGGGCCGGCATTTGCGGCCTGGCAGCGGCGTACTGGATAGATGCACCCGGGTTGCTGTCATTTTCATTGTCCGGAATCGGACTTTTTTCGGGAATCTACCACCCGGCCGGCCTGGGTATGATCTCCAAGCAGATCAGCCGGATCAGCTACGCCATGGGAATAAACGGCATGTTCGGCAACCTGGGCCTGGCAAGCGCCCCCCTGGTGGCCGGCGTGGTCACTTGGCTTTGGGGGGCCCGGGCAGCCTACATCGCCCTGGGCACCATCAACCTCGTGGGACTGACTTTGATGGCCTTCTTGCCATTACCATCCATCCAGGGTGGCTCAACCGGTGTATCCGAAGACAACGGCGGAAAGGGTTTTGTCACCCTGCTTGTCGCCATGATGCTGGGAGGTATCGTCTATCGCGGAGCCACGGTCATTCTGCCGGCCTACTTTGAAATCAGGAATCGAGAGATTTTTGAATGGCTCGGCAGACATCTTCCGGCGGGCTTGTCCAACAATCTGGTGGCCACCGTCTTGACATCGGCCATCTTCCTGGTAGGCATGGCAGGCCAATACATGGGTGGAAGGATAGCCGAACGGTTTTCAGTATCGCTCAGTTATCTGGTGTTTCACCTGGTAACGATACCATTGGCATTTGCCATGGCCTATGCCTTCAACTTGTCACTTGTGCTCCTTGCCTTTATTTACTTTTTCTTCCTCCTGGGAATGCAGCCGCTGGAAAACACGTTGGTTTCCCGCTTGACCCCTGCCCGCTGGCGACACTCTGCTTTCGGCATGAAATTCATTCTGACTTTCGGCGTAGGAGCCCTGGCCGTCAAGGGCGTTCAGACGATTGAAAGACTGTACGGAATGGTTTGGATCTACCCGGCGCTGGGCTGTGTTTCCGTTGCCCTGGTAATCACCATTGGCGTGTTGATTTTCAGAATCGGCCTTG
>JALVRI010000287.1 GCA_027031325.1 Desulfobacteraceae bacterium | reverse complement strand
AAACAAAATTCCCCG
The DNA here is from genome assembly GCA_027031325.1 of Desulfobacteraceae bacterium. Classification (GTDB taxonomy): domain Bacteria; phylum Desulfobacterota; class Desulfobacteria; order Desulfobacterales; family Desulfosarcinaceae; genus JALVQM01. The sequence goes on along the minus strand of JALVRI010000287.1, from coordinate 5,318 downwards.
GCTCTTTCAGCGGCCGGCCCTGCCGGGACCGGCCAGGATGGTCGGATTCATCTCCTGAACATACCTTTTGATTCCATCTACTATCCCCTGGCAAAGTTGTTCCTGGTACTTGGGATCGGTAAGGCGCTTGCATTCGCGCGGATTGCTGATAAAAGAAGTTTCCACCAACACCGCCGGCATGTCGGCTCCCAGCAAGACGTAGAAAGGAGCCTGGTTGACACCCTTGTTCCTGATCTTGCTGTAACGCCTTTTTAATTTGCGAACGATACCAGCCTGGATGTAATTGGCCAGCCTGGCCGACTCATTTACTTTGACGTTCTGCATCAATGACTCCATGATGGAATCAAGGTCACTTATGTTCTTGGTGGAAGTCATGTTCTCCATGGCTGCAACCCTGATCGCCTCGTCATTGGTGGCAAGGTTCAAGATATATGTCTCCACGCCGTAGGCCCGCTTGTCACGGGCGGCATTGGTATGAATTGAGATGAAAAGATCCGCGTTACGGGTATTGGCGATGGCGGTCCTTTCCTCCAGCGTAAGATAGCGGTCATCTTTACGGGTCATGATCACCTGGCAATGAAGCTGATCCTCGATCATGCGTTTGAGCCGCTTGGCGATCTTCAGGACCACGTATTTTTCATGCACTCCGCGATAATATCCCGGGGCACCGTAATCACGGCCGCCGTGGCCCGGATCGATCACGATTTTGCCCACGCGCAGGGCAAACTGTTTGGCAATAGCCCCCTTGGACAATTTTCCTTTTTGAGGTCTGACCAAGGTAACAACATTGTTTTGGGGCCTTCTTTGTCCCCAGACATCCACGACGATACGAAAAGGATTTTTAAGTGGAAATACCTTGTAATGACTGTAAGACTTGATATCAACAACCACCCTTACCGTGTCGGCGGTATATTGAGCGGCCCTTGCATCCAGGAGCAACTCGTCATTGATGGCCACATGTCTCTGGATGTTACGGCCCAGGCGGCTGTTGGCCACATCAATATAGAGCCGGCGGGGTTTTTTCAGGCTGGGGTCACGTTTCAAAAGCCGGTAGCTGTAAGTTGTCTCACGGTCAGCGTCGATGACCACGCGGGTATAATTTGGATTGGACCAGTAACGGATGGAAGCCACCCTGGCCGGCCTCGATCCAGCCTTTCCTCCGCTGCCCGCAAGGGGCGCCTTGACATCTTTTTTTCCGGCATCTCGATCGTATCCTGCATTTGGGTTAGAAGCAGCGGCCGCAGGCGCCCGGGCGGCCCATTTTGTCCCCGGAAAACGATTCCGCAACAACCCGTAAGCCTGGTTTGCCGCCTGCTTGTCCGCAGGACGCAAAGACTTGCTGTACAGCTTTTCGTAAAGCATGGCTTTGTAAAAAAGGGCCTCGGCCGCCCGGCTCCCGCTTGGTGCCGACCGGTAAGCCTTGTCAAAGCCTTCGATACAGGCCAACCACTTGTCCCGGTATTTCTGGTGTTTCCCGTTGGCCTTGAGTCGCTGCCAGGATCGCTTGGCCGCCTGGAACAACTCTTCCTGGGTGGATACAGTGGACCGGGCGGCTGGCCCCTTGACGCCCATAGCATGAAGGGCCGCCAAAGCCTTTGCCCGATAGGCGCTCTTGGGGTACCTGGCCGCCAGGGTCCTGAAAGTTTTGATGGCCGCCTGCCTGTCGGCCGACTTGCCTGAACGGCGGTACAGCTGGAGATACAACTGGCCGGCCCTGTAAAGACCGACCGCCGCCCAGGGGCTGCCCGGTGCATGCCGGTAAACAGACTCGTATTTTTTGATACACTTCAGCCATGAGTCCCTATACTTCTGGCGGGCAGGGTTTTTCTGCAGGCTGAGGTTACAGCGTTCAGCCTCGTAATACCTGTCCCGGGCATCCATCGTCGATGCCGACACCCCGGCAGCCAGGACCAAGCCCATAAGGGTTACCACAACGGCCATTGCCAGGCCGGTCTTGACGGCCGGGATCCGGCCCGCTCCGGCAGCCTGCCGCCCCGATCTTTCCCTGGCCGTAAATCTTGATTTCGACAATGCCCCTTGCACCTTGTTCCTTTTTCAGCCCTTCAAACGCCTGGCTTTTTCCTGTAGTCGATTAAGGCAGTTGATTGCTTCCATGGGTGTCGTCCGTACCAAGTCGATATTCAACAAAGATTCGATGATATCGGCTTCCGGCGGTTTAAACAACTCCAATTGCACCGGAACATCTGCCGCGTGCTCGGGGGAGTCCTTTCCGCCGATCTTTATCCTCTCCAAAGAAGTATCGTTTTCTATGTCTGCCAGAATATTCCTGGCCCGCTCGATTACCGGAGCCGGAATCCCGGCCAGGCGGGCTACCTGGATGCCGTAACTGCGGTTTGCGCCACCGGGGACCAGCTTGCGCAGGAAAATGATTTCCTCGTTCCATTCCTTGACGGCAATATTGAAATTACGAATCCGCGGCTTCTCATCGGCAAGCGCGGTCAGTTCATGGTAATGGGTGGCAAAAAGAGTCTTGACCCCGTGGCCGTGCAGGTCATGAAGGTATTCGGCTACAGCCCAAGCGATACTCATGCCATCGTAAGTACTGGTTCCACGGCCTATTTCGTCCATTATTACGAGGCTTTCGGCCGAGGCGTTGTTCAGGATGGAGGCCGTCTCCTGCATCTCCACCATGAAAGTACTCTGCCCGGCGGCCAGGTTGTCCAAGGCGCCAACCCTGGTGAAGATACGATCGGTTATGGAAAGATGGGCCTTGGTGGCCGGTACGAAAGATCCCATTTGGGCAAGCAGGACGATCAATGCCACCTGGCGCAGGACGGTCGATTTGCCCGCCATGTTGGGACCGGTGATTACCAGGACCTGGTTACGCTGGTTGTCGAGCCGGATGGTGTTTGGAACGAATCGTTCCTCGGTCATCAGTTTTTCCACAACCGGATGCCGTCCCTGCTCGATTTCTATCACCCCGTCGTTTGCCATCACCGGCCGGTGGTAATTGTTCTCATCTGCCACCTGGGCAAGACAAGACAGACAGTCTAGCCGGGCGACAAAATCGGCCACGGCCTGGATCTGGTCTGAACACGCGGCCACCTGCTCCCTTACACCGTTGAACAATTCCAGTTCAAGAGCCGCCCGTTCCTGTTCGGCATTGAGGACCTTGGTCTCGAACTGCTTCAACTCGTCGGTGATATATCTTTCAGCGTTGACCAGAGTCTGCTTGCGTACGTAATGGCTTGGGACAGAATCCGAATGGGCTTTTGAAACCTCGATATAATACCCAAATACCTTGTTGAACCTGACTTTCAGGGAACCGATTCCGGTGGCCTCTCTTTCCCTGCTTTCCAGGCCGGCAAGGTAGCCCTTTACATCGCGGCTGATCTTGATCAAGGCATCCAGTTCGGGATTGAAACCTGTTCTGATCATGCCGCCTTCATTGATGGTCACCGGCGCGTCCTGCCTGATAGCCCGCTCTATCAGTTCCACCAAACCTTGAATGCCTTCAAGGTCTGGCCTGCGTGTAAGCAGTTGCGCACCAAACCGCTTCAAGGCCTGCCAAATGGCCGGCAACTGTTCCAGGGACCGTTTCAGGGCCAACAAATCACGGCCGTTGGCTTGCCTCATGGCTATCTTGGCGTTCAGTCGTTCCAGATCGTAGACCGCCTCCAACTTTTTGCGGATCTGCCGGCGGGTATTGACATCCTGGCAGATCTGGTCAACCGCTTCGAGCCGGGCCTCGATCAGCTCAGGGTCTATCAAGGGGTAACGCAACCAATGCTTGAGCCTTCTGCCCCCCATGGCCGTAACCGTCTTGTCGATTACCCCCAGCAGGCTTCCCCGGCGACCACCATCATGCAGATTACGCTCCAGTTCCAGGTTCCGGCGGCTGGCCTGGTCCATGACCAGGTACTTTTCCAGGAAATAGGGCGCCACCTGCCTGATATGGGGTATTTCCTGTTTCTGGGTCTGTTGGACATATTCCAGAAGAGCACCGGCGGCCCCCAGGGCGGCACTGAAATCCCGGCAACCGAACCCTTCAAGCGACATGGTTCCCAGTTGGCTGCAGAGGCGGCGGCGTCCCTGCCCGGCGCTGAAAAGCTCATCTTCAAGGCAGGTAACGGCGACCCGGTTCCCATCTTGCCCGACCAATTCCTGCCGGCGGGCCTGGTCGAAGCGACCGGGAACCAGGATCTCCCGCGGCCGGATGCGGTTTATCTCGTCGCAAAGCACTTTGGGATCACGCGTCTCGGTGAGCCGGAAAACCCCGGTGGAAATATCAAGATAAGCCAAACCCATCAGCTGTCCGCTGTCACAAACGGCCAGGACGAAATTATTGCTTTTCGAGTCCAACAGCTCGTTGTCCAGAATCATTCCGGGAGTGATCACCCTGACCACTTTTCGCCGGACAAGGCCTTTGGCCTTGGCTGGATCTTCGACCTGGTCACAAATGGCAACCTTGTAACCATTGTCAATCAACTTGGCGATATATCCCTGCGCGGCCCGGTAGGGAACACCACACATGGGGACAGGAACGCTATCGTTCTTGTTCCTGGAAGTAAGGGTTATTTCCAGGACGCGCGAGGCCAGCTCGGCATCTTCGAAAAACATCTCGTAGAAATCTCCCATGCGGTAGAAAAGGATGGCGTCCTTGTACTTCTCCTTTATGGACAAGTACTGCTTTATCATGGGAGTGGCTTTAGGTGTGCTCATGAATCAATCGCAGCATCAACAACGGAAACTGGTTCCATCGGCGACCGCCGCCTTGTTGCAATCGGCGAAAGGCAGCATCCACCTCCTGAGCTGCCCCCTGGTCCTTGCTCCGGTGTCAGGAAGCCGAAGGCGGGGCCTGGTCATTGCTGACATTGTCATCAGGAGCCTGCGGCTTTTCAGAAGCTGTATCCTGCTCCGGCTGCTCGGACTGGCGCTGGTTCTTTATGTTTTCCAGGTCCTGCTTCAACGTCTCCATTGTCTTCTGGTAGGAATCGACCGACTGGCGAAGTTGCTTGATGGTCTTGTTGGCCCTGAGTTTGTCGAAAAGACAAATAATGTAGGTCAGGAATGCACCGATCAGGAAAAAGGCCACGAACAGAACTGCATTGGGTATCTCGGGGGTTTGGTAAGCCTTGAAAAACAAGTTTATTCCAAGGCTTTGGGTTGCAAGAAAAAAGGATCTGTTCTGATATATGATCAAGGCGATGAAGCCGAATACGATAAACCAGAAAAATATTTTGGCTTTTTTCATCCCGTATCTCCCAACATGCAGAGTAGTTCGATCCACCGGCCGCCACTATTCCTACTATCGGCCGGCCTAAAACTCAACCTTTTTTTGGTAAAGGCCCATCCAG
>JALVRI010000286.1 GCA_027031325.1 Desulfobacteraceae bacterium | reverse complement strand
CTCCCAGGACCTCGAGGGCTTCTGCCAGGTCGGCAACCAGGTGTGTGACATCTTCAAGAAGCTCGGAGCCACCTGCAAGGCCGGTGTCAAGACCGCCAAGTGCCCCCGCCTGGCCAAGAAGAAAAAGGCGTCTGCCGGGGCCGGTTTTGATTCCACCCGCCTGATCGGGCCGGAAATGCCTTTCGACTACGAGGAAGTTGCCGCGGTGACCGGCAAGGCCTATCTTGAAAACCTCCGCCACGACGGCCTGGTGCAGGTCTATTACGAGCAACTGAAAGCCGATTACGAGCGTCAGACGGCGCGCCGTCCGGAAAGGCCGGAACTGGTTGAAATCGACGGGCAGGCGACCGCGAGCCAAATCCTGGTGGTGGACGACGAGGTGGCGGTAAACAACAATATCCGCAAGATTCTGGCCAAGAAGGGTTACCAGGTTGATCAGGCGGTAACCCGCGAAGAAACCCTCGCAAAGATCGAAAAGCAGGCCTACGCCCTTGTAATTCTTGACCTGCGAATCCCCGGTGTCAAGGGACTGGAGCTTCTGGAGGCCATTGTCAGGCGCCGGCCGGAAGCCAGGGTTATCATGATAACCGGCTATGCCAGCATTGAAACCGCCGTTGAAGCGGCCCGCATGGGGGTCGTGGATTATATACCCAAGCCGTTTACACCAGACGAAATCCGGAAAGCGACCGAACAAGCCTTGCGCCTTGCGGCCTGATCCGGCCCGGGGCTCCTATTCACCATGTCTGCAAGGAGGGGCGGGGTTTCCTTCGCCCCTCCTTTTTTATCCCGGCTTATGCACTTCAAATGCCTTTGCCTGCCCTCCGCCTCGCATCTTCGGTAAACTCGCCAGCTGCAAAATCCGGGTTAAATGATGACTATTCGGAAAAACATCCTATGGTATTAGGATAAAGGTATTTTTGAGGCGGCCTTTTTTATCACGGCAAAGGATCGGTTTGAAAACCGGATTTCTTTCAGCCACGGCCGGGGGAAGGAGGCAACGATGAAAAGAATGCAGGAGATGCTCCTTGCAAAGGGGCCTTTTTCAGAGATAGTAATGGGTAACACGGCCCTGGTGCGGGCCATGATCGAGGCCGGTACAAGGGTTGTGACATCTTATCCCGGGTCGCCGACTCCGGAGATAGCCGCCGCCATCGGGTCGATTCCCCGCGACCTGCGACCCTTCTATTTCGAGTTTTCCACCAACGAAAAGGTCGCCACCGAGGTGGCCTATGGAGCCGCCGTAAACGGACACCTGGCAACGGTTTTTTTCAAAAGCGTGGGGCTGAACGTTGCGGCCGATACCTTTGTTCAGCTCAGCATGATGAAGATCATCGGCGGGCTGGTGGTGGTTTTGGGAGATGATCCGGGTGCCAACTCTTCCCAGAACGAGCAGGACAACCGGCATTACGCAAAGATGAGCTATACCCCGGTCCTGGAGCCTGCCGATCCCAGGGAAGTCTACAGCTTTTACCTTCAGGCGGCCGATTTTGCCCGTGCCAACTCCACCGTTGTCATCCTCAGGCTGACCACCCACGTTTGCCATGCCAAGCAGGTCGTGGCCTTCGGCTCCTGGGACCCGGCGCCAACCGATGACACGCCCCGTTTCGATCCTGCCAACGGACCTTATATTCCCCTGGCGTCCCTGATTTTCCCTCACA
>JALVRI010000285.1 GCA_027031325.1 Desulfobacteraceae bacterium | reverse complement strand
AGTGTCAACACGCTGCAGCCGATAAAAATTCGGCGATGAATACCGGGTTTTTTCATTCAAACCTTTGTCTGGCAAGTGTTCAGGTGATCAATACCGGTTCCGGATAAGCATTAAAATATCCCTCTATACCGCAGATATCGGCCCCGGCGATCCAAACTTGATAAAATATTCGCCTCTATTTTGGTTCAATGGCAGGTATTTGTTCCCGCCCTTGCCTCAGAGCTTCCAGACGGGCCTCAAAACGCTCCCGCATCTTTTGCCTGCCCAGAGCCCGGCAACAGGCAACCAGGTATGGCAGGGCATCGGCCCGCTCCTGGAAAGGCAACAACAACCGCAAAGCCTTTTCGAATTGTCCGGACTGCATCCAGGAACCGGCCAGGACCAAAGTCAATTCCAGGCTTTCAGGATGGTGAGTGAGCCCTTGCCGGGCCCAATCGGCGGCCTTATCATGGTCCCCCCTTTGTTGGGCCAGGAGGCCCAAACCCCAGTATGCCCTCTGGTCAGGCGCCAGGCCCAAGGCCCGGTGATAAAGTTTTTCTGCAAGCTCCAGTCCTTTCCGGCCGTAAAGCCCGGCATAATCGCCGTGGCTGAAGGTCATGGCGAGGCGGGAGAGAAAATCCGCGTGGCTTGGGTTAAGGTCCGGGTTGGGCACCAGGTTCAAGGCTTCCACGTAACCCGGCAGGTTGGTTGAAAAAGCTTTGCGCAGGGTCTTGCCGAAGTCCAGGATCATCTGCTGGTCTAGCCGCGGATCGGTCTCGAAATACATGATGTCTTCGATTCTGCGCAGCCAGATGTCATCATCTGTTCCGCTGCGCCGTTTGAAGTCCTCGTAAAGTTCGGTACCCGGGAAAAGATCCAGGATATAGAAAACGGCGCTCAGGGGCTTGATCCTGTCCATCAGCTCGCAGGTAGCCTGGATGGTTTCCCGGCTTTCGCCGGGACTACCGTAGATGAAGTAGGCCCTGGCCATGATCCCGTGGGCGGATGTAAGGCTAAAAGCTTTTTCGATCTGGCCCCGGCCGATGTCTTTACGCAGGATTTTGCGTATTTTCCGGCTGCCGCTTTCGACACCGTAACTTATCTGGATGCAACCTGCCCGGCGCATCCAGTACAGGACCTCTGTCGAGACGAAATTGACCCGGCTGATGGCCTGCCAGGTTATCCGCAGCCCGCGCCTGATAATTTCCCGGCAAAGGGCCACGACTTTTTCGCGGTCCATGGTGAAAGTATCGTCCGAGACAAAGAAAAACCTGATCCCCTTTTGGAAAAGCAGCTCCAGCTGGTCGACGAAATAGCCCACCGAATGGCTGCGTACCTTGCGGCCCCAAAACGCAGGCGAGCCGCAAAAACTGCATCGCCCGGGACAACCCCTGGTCAGGGCCAGGTGCTGGAAAGTAAAGTAGCGCGCCGGCATGGGCAGACTGTCAAGATCGGCCACCAGGGGCCGGGAAGGTGTCTTGAATGGCCGGCCGTCTATCCTCAGGGCCAGGCCGGCAACCGCTTCCAAGTCCCGGAGCGGACTTCCGGCCTCGAGGCGGCGGACCAGCTCGAGAAAAGTATGTTCGCCTTCCCCGCAAACCACCAGGTCCACCTGGCTGAAATGGGAGAGGAAATGGCGCCACAGGAAGGTGGCCCCGATACCGCCCAGGACGGTGGTGG
>JALVRI010000284.1 GCA_027031325.1 Desulfobacteraceae bacterium | reverse complement strand
CCGCCCGGCCGGACGTGATCAAGATGGCAAAACCGTTGAACGATGAATATACCAGGTTTGATGAAAATTATCCTGGTTACATGGTGATCTTCGGAACGGGAAGGTTTCTTGGCGATTCAGACCGCCAGGATCTCAGTATGCAGACTATCTACGGTATTTGGGACTATGGAGAAGACAGCGACGACCTGGAGTATGTCGGGAAACTGTTGAACCATTCCACCGGGGAGTTGTCTGTAGGCGGGCTGTACCTGTTCAAGCAGACCATAATCGATCAGCGATTGATCGATGGAAGCGCCTATCGTACACTGAGCACCATGAGTGAAACAGAGGCCGACGATTACTGGTCCCTTTTGGACGATTCAGTAGATTCAGACGGCCATGCGTCAAATACCGGAATTGTGCCGCCGACTGCCGAACAAAAGAAAAATCCCAAGAAATATGCCGGCTGGTTCTTCGATTTGCCCGTGGCACCCGATGCAAACGCCTTCGACGGTGAAAGAGTTGTTAAAGATACAAAGGCGCTTGCCGGCAAGGCTCTTGTCATATCCACAATCCCGAACTATTCTCCCTGTTCCGGCGGAGGCAATTCTTTCTTATACATAATGGATGCCTTCGGCGGGGGGCGGCTCCCGACGGTCCAGTTCTTTGATACCGGTATACCGGGCGACATGGTAGAAGTGACGGAACATGGTGAAACCGTTAAGGTTCCCATAACAGGGTGCCTGTTCGATGGACAATTGCACGAGGGCGCTTTCGTTTCCCTCGATGACAAACACATGCGGGGATATTTCAGCGATTCCACAGGTGAAGTTGAAGATCCGCTCCTGAAAGGATTCGTCCTTGGCATGTACTACTGGCGTGAATGGTAATCAACTATCCTTCAGCCAGGCAGAGTGAACAACCCTGGCTGAAGGACAACAATAAGATGAAAGGATTGGAGCAATGAAGTTCACCAAGTTTCAGTTTGATCTGTTTACACGATCGAAAGCGGTGGTCTATGCTTGTATCCTGGTGCTCATATTCCTGTCGACCGGTCTGGTTTGCGCTGCCGGCCTTGGAGATTGCGGGGTCGACATAGATGGTGAGAAGCCGGTTTACGACGGCTATCCAGCCGCCTTTGATGGCCATGGTGCCATAGACGCAATCTATGACAATGCCATCGTCATCAACGATGTATATCTGCCCGTGACATCGTCGACCAGCTACAATTCTCCTGGGTCAATATGGGGTTCGAAATCAACATTTTCAAAGGGAGATTATGTGGCCTTTCTGTTGGACAAGAAGGGTCGCATAAAGTCTTTATGGCTGATATGCAAGAAGAAATGACAATTTGAAGGCCAACCCTGTTGCCATTGGATCGCCGGCATTACATCGGGCGGCAAGCCCTGGGTGATGTCGGCGATACTGTTTGATGATTGACACTCCCGTGCTACGCGGTATAATTTACAATTGTAAGTGCAAAATCACGTGATTATTGACACATGGCGGGTCGGCGTCAGCCATGCAAGCAGGATGAATTTGAAGTGACGTCTTCGAAAAATACAATCGGTGAGCCTGGAAACCTGCGGACGAAAAAGAACCAAGTTGTCAAAGACGGCAGGCAGGAAGTTCAGTTCGATGTATGGCGTGTTTTGCTGATAGAAATGGCCCACCTGGTAACCTCGCTTTTGGTTCCAGCCGAGTCAGGTAAGTCTCACCTGGCGACAGAAAAGCTGATTGACGAATTGCTCCGCAACCTCAACGAGTTGGGTGAGATGCCCGGGCACAGGGGGGTTGTGCGCATCGAGCACCGTGGTTTTGAAAGGGATGCAAGCGGCGTTGCCAAAAATGATTATCGAATATTGTTTGAACCTCTTGTGGTGGACCACCATACGGCAGCCGGAGTAATCCAGAGGTTGGGCGCCAGAATGTCACATCTTGCCGCCGGGCTGGGCAAAGCATTCGGAATATTGGCGGATTTCGGGATAATGAGGTTTGTCTTAAACCTGCCCGCCCCTGAAGAAGCTGACCAAACAGAGCTGAAATTGGCCTTGGCCATAACGGCAAAATTTTTTCGGGGCTCCGTTGATGAGTCCCGATTGCACCTGCAGGTAAATGGAAAATCTTTCCAAGTGCCTGTGATCGAATACCCTCCGGGATCGCCCAACCTGGACTTGACCCTGCTTGCTGCAGTAAATTCAATGGCGGCTGACGATTTGCTGGGACTAATTGCGGACCGGATCACAGAAGCAGGCATTCCGGAAAGTTTGTCTAAAGAGCTGTTGGACGACAACAATTTCCTGAAACGGCCGCCGCTTGAAATCATATGGAAAGAAAAGGGTTGCGACAAGCCTTTTGGCGGAAGCGACCGGCAAGCGGATAAGTCAGCCTCGGTTCTGGCAGGAAGACTTCAGCTGATGTCAGGCATGCTTAACGTTGCTCAAAGCAGACCGGACAGAGACGACATCCTGCCGATGGTGCTTGAAAAAATACGCCAAGAACTGGAGAGGCTTGATCCCGAAGATATAGATTCCATAGAAATTCAGAATCAGGGGCTGTGCATCCGACAGGCGGGCCGGAGCATGATTGTAGGCCTCGTGAACAATCATATCCTTGATCTTCTCGAACTGGTCAAGGAGAGACTTGACACCTGCCGCAAGATATCTGCAATTCAAGCTCACGGTTTCAAATTCAATCATCCGGATTGCAGCGACCTTGCAAGGGATTTCAACATGGCGGAGGATGAAGTACGGCAGATACTGAATATCCTGGGCGATTGTTATGACTCCGAGGGAAGGTTTCTGCGAAATGAATTTGAAAACCGTATAGACGAATTCGTCAGGTATGAAAAGAGAATCTTTGAATTTCTTTGGGGTTTCCTCAAGCAAACAGAAGATAGGGTCGATCGCCTTGGATTCTTGAATGCTCTTCAGAAGGTAATAATCAAGCTCAACCGTCCCAAGCGCTTTTTACGTTTTTTGCTTGCCGATGTCTGCAGTAACCCCGGGAAGGTGGAGTATGCGGATCGGAATGCATTGATGTTGATCAATGTACTGCTGCGTACATACAACAAGGAACTTGATATCGATATCGAGCTTACCCCTGAAGAAGTGTTGCTCGTGCGAAACGGAATAGATAAGGACGTTGTCAAGTATGCCAAGTGGAGAATAGAGTCGGATTCCAAGCGGATCATGTCCAAAATGGCAACGATCCATGACAGCATTGAAAGGCAGCTTCTCAAAAGCCAGCAGCCGCCGACCCATCCATTGCATTTTTTGTTGGCCCTTGAAAGAGAGTTCATCATTTTCTTTGCGCTGGTTTCAGGAACAGTGGCGACCAAGGTGATCAGCGATGTCGCGGAATATTATGGCAACCCCTTCAATCCCATTTATCAATCCGGTCATGGAATTCAGTACATTTCGGACATGATGCAACAATTGAAAATTGCGGTTCGTGGCCTTGGACGCGTTGGATCAGTGTCCGAGCTGAAAATTTTGGACCTTTTACTACAGAACATATCTGAATTCGGCCGCCTGCACGATTCAGCCGGTAACAATGCCGAAGTAAAAAATACTCTCGTGTGGATTGAAAGATCCATTGCCGAAATAAGGCGCAGGCAGGACTTGGAGTAAAATAAATGCAATGAAGTCGAAGGTGGCAAACCCATTCGATGCCCGTGAAGTATGTTCCTTTCTGGTCGAAAAGGGTCTTTTAAAGTCTACCCACGCCAGTGAAATTTTGAAAAAAAAAGAAAGGTTCCTCAAAAGGCTTAACCGCGACCAAGCTCCGGGTGCAATTGACGGTTCCACGGCGGCAAGCAAGAACATAATTGATGTCATTGCTTCGCTTAACCTCAGCCGGGCCGACAAACCAAACTTACCCTTGGATGAAGAAATAGTTTACCAAAGCCTGGCGGAAAAATGGAAGATACCATTTGAACGCATCGACCCGTTGAAGCTGGACTTGAACACCGTTACTACAACCATACCTCGCAGCTTTGCTTTGAATCATCTTGTCTTGCCGATACGGCTCAAAGATTGCAGGTTGACCATAGCCACACCCAACCCGTTCAACGAAGAGGTGTTTAACGACATAAAGCGGGCATGCAACCTGGAGATAGACGTGGTCGTAAGTCCCAGGACCACGGTCCTGAAGCTTATCAATGAGTTTTTCGGTTTCAAGCAATCCATCGCGGCCGCCAAAGATCAATTCAGCGGACCCAATGTCGATCTGGGTAATCTGGAACAGTATGTCCGGCTCAAGTCCCTGGAAGAGTTGCCGTCCAACGACCATCACATCGTCAATGCGGTGAACCATTTATTCATTTATGCCTTTGACCAGAAGGCCAGCGACATCCACATCGAGCCCAAGCGCGACCTGAGCTTGGTACGAATGAGGATCGACGGTGTTTTGCATACGGTCTACAAGTTACCAAAAGCCGTCCATTCTGCAATCGTAAGCCGGATAAAGAACTTGGCCCGGATGGACATGGCGGAAAAACGGCGTCCCCAGGATGGACGCATTAAGACCGACAAGGGAGACGTAGAGGCTGAAATTCGCGTTTCCACCATCCCGGTTGCTTTCGGTGAAAAGATCGTCATGCGCATCATGGATCCGGATATTCTTTTTACCGATTTGGAAAGACTGGGATTCGACGCAAAAGATCTTAAAGTATACCGCCAAATGGCATCGATGCCCCACGGGATCATTTTGGTATGTGGGCCTACCGGTTCAGGTAAATCAACCACCTTATACAGCACCTTGAACTCGATCAATTCTCCCGCAATAAACATAACCACCATTGAAGAGCCGATTGAGATGGTTCATGAAGATTTCAACCAGATTGCGGTCCAACCCCAGCTTGGGATAACATTCGGCTCCATCTTGCGTAACATTCTGCGCCAGGACCCGGACATAATTATGATCGGCGAAATGCGCGACCTGGAAACGGCCGAAAACGCGATTCAGGCCGCCCTGACCGGTCACCTGGTATTTTCAACCCTCCACACCAACGATGCACCTTCGTCAATCATCAGACTATTGGATTTGGGGGTACCTCATTTTCTGCTCCAATCCACCCTGGTCGGCATTATGGCCCAAAGGCTGGTACGCAAGATATGCATCTATTGCAAGGAGAGATTTGAAGTCGATTCGAGCTACTTGGCCGAGCAGGGAATTTCTCTGGGAAAGGCGGGCACTCATACCCTCTACCGGGGAAGAGGCTGTCCTAAATGCCGTGGAACCGGTTATCTGGGACGTACCGGCATCCACGAAATATTGAAATACTCCGATCGTATCAGGGCCCTGACAACACCGGATGCAGATGTAAACGCCATTGGCAGGCAGGCCCGCAAGGAAGGCATGC
>JALVRI010000283.1 GCA_027031325.1 Desulfobacteraceae bacterium | reverse complement strand
CCTTGATGACCATAGTTCTTTGACAAGATAGGGCCGGAAGAAAATTTAGCGTGAAATTTCAGCTGTTGCCTGCAGTAGCTTGCGGAAGTTCATTTTATACTATTTAACCATTCCGACTTTCCCGTTTTTTCATCTTTGGTTATTGAACTCCGTTAAGCTGCGGCAGACGACTGGCGTCGAGAATATGCCGGAGGGTTCCATCCATCTGCATCTGATGAATGGTCTTGTTGAACTCATCGAGTATCTTGACAAATGGAGAATCTTTTCTGATCAAAAGACGATAAGCTATCGTCTTCAGTGGATATGGATTGATAATTATGGATTTATAACCTTCAGCAAATTCACCCCCTTCTTCAATCTTCTTTTTAATAAAGGCTGCCCCAAGGAAATCATTTGTGATGTAAATATCAGCCCGATTACTAATGAGCATTTTAAAAGCGTTTTCTTCTTGGGGGACCCAGGTTATCTTTGCTCCTTTTAATTTTTCCTCGGTCCAACCCGAACCGATCAATTCGACAATTCTATATGCCTTGATTTCTTCTAAGGATCGTATAGACATTATTTCCTTTATTCGAGGGTTGTTTCGGCTTGCAAATATATGCTCGGAAACCAGAAGAATGGGATCTGAGCCGACTAGAAACTTTTTTCTCGGTTCGGTAAGGACGGTAATCATGCCGTCAGCCTTGCCTTCGGCTACAATTTTCTGCGCCCGGGCCCAGGGGTAGACTTCTGCTTTAAGCGGAATATCCAGACGATGGAATGCTTCTGTCATTATCTGGTAAAAAATACCGGCCGGTTTCCCGTCTTTCCCACGGTAGATGATCGGCGGGTAATCTTCATCGTCAACCCAGTGAAAAGCCTTCGTTTCACCGGCGTTAACGGAATGAACCATCAATGCGAACGTAAAAAATAACCAGGCAATCAGTTTCATAATAGACTCCTTGTCTAATCTACTTTTACTTGCATCCATCAAGGTTCCTGTTCTACCGGACCAGATGTATCTCTTCCTCAGAGACAAGCAATCTGCAAGGAGGCCACAATCATCAATTTTTACAATCAGCAACACAAGTATTACTGCGGGGTCGATCAGCAAGCCTGGGAAATGTAAGTGTGTGTCATCAACTCCACCGCGAAAGTCAAAGTGTACAGGAAGATAAAGGCCGGCCCGATCCGCTTCTTTGAACAGGTCTTACCTTACATGGACCATACCGTCTTCGGTGTTGAATGCGTTCTAGGCTGGTACTTGCCGGCTTGCCTATGCGTTCAGCACCGCATCGACTTTATCCTTGATGATGTATTATACATGAAACCCTTCCATTCTGCCAAAACAAAAAATGATACAATCGATTCCTACAAGCCGGCATTCCTGCCAAGGGACGGCAATTTCCCAAAAGCCTATGCTTATCCGGCCATCTGGCGGGTCACATCAACAACGCCAGAACCCAGTACAACCTGTCGGCGTTCAGAGAAAAACCGTTGCTGAAATACTCATGGCTGTGTGCCGAACGATTTTACAATCCCTTGCTGCGCAAAAGATTTAATACAGCCGGCTGGTTTGGCGAAGATGAGAGGCAGAGCACATGCAGACCTACTTTGGCACTAAAAAACTGCCCGGCAATGAATAAGATACAGTAAAACTGTAAGCCCCTGGAGGCTTCAAATGCCTCAGGATTTATCAGGGGTTGAACTTCAACTTTCCATTGAGGGCACAACGGGAACAGTTACGTGATAACCATGCAATACTTCATAGAAAAAGCCCCACGCAACTGCATTCGGAGGTGGCTTAAAAAATATAACAAATTGTTATTATGGCTAAATAATGGAGGCGGCATCCGGATTCGAACCGGAGAATGGAGGTTTTGCAGACCTCTGCCTTACCACTTGGCTATGCCGCCCAAAAAAAATGGAGCGGGAAACGGGATTTGAACCCGCGACTTCAACCTTGGCAAGGTTGCACTCTACCACTGAGTTATTCCCGCTCGATTTGAAATTGGACTTATACAGTTTCAGACTCATGTTGTCAATGAAAAATTAACGTCTCTTTATGACATCGGTTTTAACGACTTACCGTATTTATCCAGATCGTTACGCTCATCTACCGCCGGTTTTGGAAACATGCTCCCGGCAAGAGAACAAATGGTCTCCATCAGGGCTGCAACAACTTCCGGTAACGCACAAAATAATCTACTCCGGACCATACCGTGAATACGGCTGCCCCCCAGAGGAAAAACATTCCGATGGCATGCAGATCGATACCGAGATAGGAATAGTGGAGCAGCAGCGGAATTATGGCGGCTATCTGAAAACCGGTTTTGTATTTTCCCAGCCGGGAAGCCGAAACATCCATCTTGTTCTGAGCCACAATATTGCGCAAGCCGGTTACGGCCAACTCGCGTCCGATTATGACGCACACCAGCCAGGCCGGAATTCGGTCCAATGATACCAGCATGATGAAGGCACTTGAAACCAGCAGCTTGTCGGCCACCGGGTCCATGACCTTGCCGAGGTTGGTGACCTTGCCCTGGCTGCGGGCTAAAAAACCGTCAAAATAATCGGTTATAGCAGCCGCACTGAAAAGGATCGCTGCCAGAAAGCTTGTAAGCCGGTTGGGAGCAAGCAGCAATAGCACCACCAGGGGGGTGGCCACCACCCGAAACATGGTCAACACGTTGGGATCCTGAAGTTTTTCTCCGATCCACGCCCTAAACTTCATCTTAACCCCTTCTTGCAACCATCAACTGGCCCGGTGCCATCCCAAAATGCACCGTCAATCATTTGCGGGCCTTTTTCCAGTCATCCAAGAAGGCTTTAATCCCCTTGTCCGTCAAAGGATGTGCGGCCAATTTTTTCAGGACGCTGAAGGGAATTGTGGCTATGTCGGCTCCTATCAAGGCCGACTCCAACACGTGGAGCGGATTGCGGATACTGGCAACTATAACCTCTGTATCAAAGGCATAATTGCTGTATATCTCCACCACCTGCTCCACCAACTCCATCCCCTCGTGCGACAAATCATCCAGCCGCCCGACGAAAGGACTCACGAAACTTGCCCCGGCCTTGGCCGCCATGAGGGCCTGGAGGGGCGAAAATATAAGGGTTACGTTTGTCTTGATTTCTTCAGCTGTCAGCAAGCGCACAGCTTTGAGTCCATCGACGGTCATGGGGATCTTGATTACGATATTGTCATCAATCTTGGCCAATTCCCTGGCCTCTGAAACCATGCCTTCTGTATCCAGACTGATTACTTCGGCGCTTATGGGTCCATCCACTAGAGAGCAAATCTCGGCAATGATCTCCTTGAAATCCCGGCCTTCCTTGGCTATCAAGGATGGGTTGGTGGTAACACCGTCCACCATCCCCATGGCATTGGCCTCCCTGATCTCATCTACATTGGCCGTATCGATAAAAAATTTCATCAGCAAATCCTCCTCAAAACTGAAATACCCTTCATAAAGATGGGTTCGGTAATCTTGTCACTTTCCAGCCCCGCGGCCGGCCAGATATTTTTCTTTACACTCCCGGCTGCAGAAAAACAATTTCCGGCCGTCAATCTCTGCCCGAACGGAACCTTCACGAGTCACATAGACCCCGCATTGGGGGTCCTGGACCATGTCGGCATCCATGGCCGGAGGAGAATCATTCTTCCGGCTTGCTCCAATTCGCCCGCCGTCGCCGGATATCTTCTTTATGGCGCGCCAGGCAAAGTATCCCAGAGCAAATAGCAGCAGTATCTTTATCAATAGGGCACCATCCTTTGGCTACCAGGATCGAGCTTGGCCAGCAGGCTTTCAACAGTCTCCCCCAGCAAGGGGTGCACGACAGTTGGGTCTATATCACAAATGGGTTGCAGAACAAAACGCCTTTTGTGCATCCTGGGATGGGGTACGGTCAACTCGGCACTGTTTATGATTTGATCACCAAAAAAAATTATGTCGATATCGAGTAACCGGGGACCGAATCTGATGGTGTTTGCCTTGCGGCCGCATTTTTTCTGGATCGCCTGGGTTGCTTGTAGAAGCCTGAAAGCACCGAGCCTGGTCTCCAGCTTGACCGCCCCGTTAACAAACCAGTCTTGATCAAGATAATCAACCGGCTCTGTCAGGTAAAAAGGGCTCACCTTCAGGACCTTGACCCCTTCGACCTTGGCAAGCATTTCCAGAGCGGCCAAGCAGTTGCTCCTTCTCCTTCCCAGGTTCGATCCCAATGACAAGAAGACCGGCTGATTGACACCTGTTGAATCGGGCATTTTTTCTTTCTCAATAATTCCAGGCATCCGCTTCCATCTTCGCCTGGTAAATCAAGCGGGCTTCGCCCTCCAGAAATATCTGATCAAAACGCAAGGGGCCCTTGGCAACAAAATGAACCTTCAGGATAACTCCGCTTGCCGTCTTAAGGGGTACCGGACTTTTCATCCGCCGCGAGGCTGCCAGCACTAAGGCCGCAGCAGTACAGCCTGTCCCGCAGGCCAGGGTTTCGTCCTCGACACCGCGCTCGTAAGTTCTTACGGCCCATCCATTTTCGCGTTCCGGAGCTATGAAATTGACATTGGTACCGGCGGGCTGAAAGGCCTCATGGTTGCGAATCTTGCGCCCCAGTCCCCTTACATCCACCTCCCCAAGGTCTTCTACTTCTACCACTACATGGGGCACTCCGGTATTTACAAAGCTGAATTCCAGCCTGGTTTCCCCAAGATTGAGGCTTCTTTTAAGCTCCACTTCGGAAGCTGGGGTCATCTCGATCCTGACATTCTCGTTTTGCACCTCGGCCCTGATAATACCGGCATCGGTTTCAAAGGCCATCTTTTTCGGAACCCATCCTTGCAAGTAGGCGAAACGGGCGGCGCACCTAGCGCCGTTGCCGCACATTTCACCCCGGCTGCCGTCAGAATTGAAAAACTGCCATTTAAAATCCGCGTTCGGGCTTTCTTCCAGCAGGATCAGTCCATCGGCCCCGACCGACATTCGGCGGGCGCAAACCTTGGCGGCGAATACCGCCAGGTCTTCTACCTCAACAACAGAAAAACGGTTATCAATGACGATAAAATCATTACCCGCGCCGCTCATCTTTGCAAAATGGAGTTCTTTCATTTTTATTTTCGATCTTCCCGGTCGGGATAAGATATAGTTCCGGAATCTGAATACAGGCCCTCTGACAAGCCGACCGATCTGATCCTGAAAGTATACCTGTAGCCAGGCAAAATATTTACCCTGAAGCTGTAGACGGCTTTTCCCTTCTCCGCCTTTAAGACCCCAATTCGTTTAAACCTCAACGGGCATCCCGGGCATTCTTTTTCATCAAGGCGATCGGCTGCTTCCAGGACATGAAAAGCACGCACGTTCAAGGCGGTATTTATATCG
>JALVRI010000282.1 GCA_027031325.1 Desulfobacteraceae bacterium | reverse complement strand
CCCTGGCCTATGAAATAGAGCGCCAGCAGGAGGTTCTGGCCGAAGGCGGCCGGGTCGTCCAGGAAACTCGCCTCTGGAATCCGGATACGGGTCGGACTGCCTCCATGCGCGGCAAGGAAGAGGCCCACGATTACCGTTACTTTCCGGACCCCGACCTGCTCCCGCTGGTCATAGACCGGCAGTGGATAGATAGTGTCGCCCGGAGCCTGCCCGAGCTGCCGGACCAGCGCCGCCGGCGCTTCATCGAGGACTACAAGCTTCCGGAATACGATGCCGGAGTGCTTACCTCCAGCCGTCATCTGGCCGACTATTTCGAGCAGTGCCTGGCCGCTCACAACAACCCCAAACAGGTCAGCAACTGGATCATGGGTCCCCTGCTCGGCTTGCTCAACGCCCAGGGTAAAAGCATAAGCCAAAGCCCGGTAGCCGCCGCCGACCTGGCCGAGCTGCTCGATCTTATCGAGCAGGGAACCATCAGTGGCAAAATCGCCAAGACCGTTTTCGAACAAATGGCGGCCAGCGGCAAAAAAGCCCAAGCGGTGGTCAAAGAGCAGGGCCTGGAGCAGGTCAGCGACAGCGACGCCCTCGGCCAACTGGTCGATCAGGTTCTGGCCGCCCACCCGGACGAGGTCTCGCGTTACCGCAAGGGTCAGGCAAAGCTGCTCGGATTCTTCGTGGGACAGGTGATGAAAGCCACTTCCGGAAAAGCTAACCCAAAGAAAGTAAATGAAATCTTACGTAAACGCCTCGAGACCTGAAGCGGGTGGCCGCCAGAATTTGCACAGAGTACTGGACAAAGGCTTCCGATTGTGGCATAAGGAATCTTCCAATTAGAATCACATTGACTGAACGCGCGCCCGTCAGTCAAGCGCCGGACCCTGCAGCCCAACCTGCTGCAGGGTCTACTTTTTAGCCTTTCTTTGGCGTCCGGGGCCGGGCCAAGTCGTCCAAACCGGAGCCATCTCCCACCCAAGAGCGCAAATTATCCCGGATTATGCCCTCCGGCCAAAGGCCTTTTCCAGCTCCCGCAAACTCCAGCGGACGTAAGTCGGCCGCCCGTGAGGACAATGAAAAGGATCGTCGCACCCATCGAGGCGAACCAGAATCTGTTCCATTTGCTCCCGGTTCAAACGGTGATGGGCCCGCAATGAATTGTGACAGGCCATGGTTTTCAGGCAATTTTCGAGGGTTTTTTCCAAATTCTGCTCAAGACCGGTCTCGGCCGCCACCTCGACCATTTGCCGGACCGTGTCTTCCAGGTCGGCCGGATCCAGCAGGACCGGATAGGACTTGATTACGAAACTGTTTCCACCGAAAGGTTCGACTTCCAGGCCCCAGGAAGCAAGATGGGCGGCCAGTATCTCCAGGATGTGGGCTTCGCTGAAACCCAGTTCCAGGGTTTGGGGAACAAGCAATCTCTGGCTTTCCGGCCGCTTGGCAAGAGCTGCCTTCTTCAGGGCTTCGTAAGCAATTCTTTCACAGGCCGCATGCTGGTCTACGATTATCAAGTCGTCAGCAGCCTGTCCCACGATGTAGGAACCACCGAACTGGCCGATGACCTCTAACTGTCCGAAAAGTCCGCCCTCCTGCTCCTGCAGGGCGCCGGAATCATTCCCGGGTCCATCTTTGCTTCCGCCCGCCGGCAAAACAGGGAAACCCCCGTCTTTTTCGCCCCTTGCCGGCGTCGGCCGTTGTTCCTCTACCGCCGGGGTTTGGCTCTCAAAACCGATCCGGGCGAAACGGATGCGGGGTTGTTCCGGCCGGTCGGCATTGCCTGCCGAAGGCGGTCTCCAGCGGGGACGATCCATGCCGGCCAGCACGGCTGCCACCTGGTCCCGGATTGTGTCGTGGATTCTCCGGCTGTCTGTAAAGCGCACCTGGTGCTTGGTGGGATGGACATTCACATCAACCTGGTCGCAGGGCAACTTGAGATAAAGCACGGCCAGGGGGTAGCGACCCTTGAGCAGACGTCCGGCGTAGCCTTCGAAAAGGGCGTGCTGTACCAGCCGATCCGAGACCCGCCGGCCGTTGACAAAAACGTATATCCCGCGTGAAGTAGAACGCACAACCGAGGGACGGCCTATCCAACCCTTAAGCTCCAGGTAACCATCGCAGAATCGGAGGGGGAAAAATTCGCGCTCGATCCCCTCTCCCAGGATCTGCTTGACCCGCTCCGACTGGCTTGGGCACTTGCCAAACCTGCGAACCCGGCGGCCGTTGTGAACGAGCTCGAAACTAACTTCCGGTCGCCCCAGAGCCATGGCTACCACCGTGTCGGCGATATGTCCCATTTCGGTTTCCACCCGCTTGAGAAACTTTCGCCGGGCCGGGGTGTTGTAGAAAAGATCGCTTACGGTTACCACCGTCCCGACCGGGGCGCCAACCTCGGTCACTTTCTGGATGCGACCGCCATGGACTTCGATCCTGGTGGCCGACTCGGAGGCCCTATCGCGGGTCACCAGGGTAAAACGGGACACGGCCGCGATACTCGGCAGGGCTTCTCCCCTGAAGCCAAGAGTACGGATGGCAAAAAGATCCTGGTCCCGGCTTATCTTGCTGGTGGCATACCTTTCCAGGCAAAGGAGGGCGTCATCGGCGGACATTCCGGTGCCGTCGTCCGAAACCCGGATCAGCCTCCGCCCCCCTTGCTTGATTTCAACAACAATCTGCCGGCTGCCGGCATCAAGTGAGTTTTCCACCAACTCCTTGACCACCGACGCGGGTCGCTCCACCACT
This sequence comes from Desulfobacteraceae bacterium, assembly GCA_027031325.1. Taxonomy (GTDB): domain Bacteria; phylum Desulfobacterota; class Desulfobacteria; order Desulfobacterales; family Desulfosarcinaceae; genus JALVQM01. Next base: position 12,650 of record JALVRI010000282.1, on the reverse strand, counting down.
TCGCCGGCGGCAATCTTGTTGGACAGGCTTTCGGGCAACAGGCGGATCCGGGCCATAGTAGTACATCCCCCTCAATGGCAGCAGCCCTGAGAGCCCCCGGAGACAAATCCCAAGGCTCTGCCGGGCCTCCATAACAGCCTGCTAAATCTCAGGACCCCGCCTCCTTCAGTACGCGGGTCAGGTACTCGGCATCCTTGGGAGAAAGGTTGAACTTGAGACAAACACGCTCCACCAAGGCAGTTATGCTGAGATCGGGCTCTTCCTGCCTGAGTTCGGCCATGTACTTGACCGCCTTGCGCAAGCCTTCTCCTTCGGGCTGGATGTTGCTCATTCTGGCCTCCTGTAAAAACAACGGCCCGCCATAGGCCAGCCGTCAGCCGTTCAATCCAGTTTGGGCTTGACATCAAAACCGGCTGCCTGCTCAAACAAATGGCCGACTTTCAGTAAGGATGCCTCCTTAAAATGGGCTGCCATAAGCTGCAGCCCGATGGGCAGCTTTCCATCGGCCAGGCCGCAGGGAACAGAAAGGGCCGGAATACCGGCCAGATTGGCAGACAGGGTAAACACGTCCGAAAGGTACATGGTCAACGGGTCTTCTATGGTCTCACCCAGGCGGTAGGCCGGGGTCGGCGCCACCGGCGCAGCGATCACATCGCAGGTCTCAAAGGCCTGCTTGAAATCATCGATTATCAATGTGCGGACCTGTGAGGCCTTGCCGTAATAAGCGTCGTAATAACCTGCCGAAAGGGCAAAGGTTCCCAGGATTATGCGGCGCTGGACTTCGGCTCCGAACCCCCGGCTGCGGGTAGCATTGTACATGGCAAGCAGCTCGTTTTGTTCAGTGTCCCGCAAGCCGTATTTTACCCCGTCGTAGCGCGCCAGATTGGAACTCGCCTCACAGGGCGCTATGACGTAGTAAGCCGCAACCGCATGCCGGCTGTGGGGAAGGCTGATTTCCTCGGCCTGAGCTCCAAGGTCGACCAGAACCTGGATGGCTTCTTCCACGGCCTCTTTCACCCTCGCATCCAGACCTTCGACCTGGAAATACTCTTTGGGAAGGCCGATACGGATTCCCTTCAGATCGCCTTCCAACATTGAAGGATAGTCCGGTACGGGCTCGGGAACCGAGGTCGAATCAGCCGGATCGTGGCCGGAGATGGCCTTTAGCAGTACAGCCGCGTCCGCCACGGTCTTGCACAAGGGGCCGATCTGGTCGAGGGAACTTGCAAAGGCCACCAGGCCGTAGCGGGAGACCCGGCCGTAGGTCGGCTTGAGGCCCACCACCCCGCAATGGGAGGCCGGCTGGCGGACCGAGCCGCCCGTATCCGAACCAAGTGCGGCCAGACACATGTCGGCCGCCACCGCCGCGGCTGCTCCCCCGCTGGAGCCTCCCGGGATCCTTTCCAGATCCCAGGGATTGCGGGTAGGGCCAAAGGCCGAATGCTCATTGGTCGAACCCATGGCAAACTCGTCCATGTTAAGCTTTCCCAGTACTACCGCTCCCTGCTCCTCCAGGAGCTTGATGACTGTGGCATCGTAGGGAGGACGGAAATTTTCCAGGATCCTGGAGCCACAAGTGGTCGCCAATCTGCGTGTGCAGATCAGGTCCTTGACGGCCAGGGGAATTCCGGTCAATTCTTTCCGGTTTCCGGCGGCGATGATCGAATCGGCACGCCTGGCGGCCTCCAGCGCCCCTTCCGGATCGACGCTGATGTAGGCGTTGATCCTGGGATCGAGCCTGTCGATCCGCTCAAGGAAGGCTCTGGTCAGTTCGACCGCCGAGATCCGGCCTTCTTTCAACAAGGTCCCGGCCTGGCAGAGGGTAAGGCTGAAAAGATCCATGGCAACTGTTCTCCTGGCTGAAATTTAACGGCTGGGCTTCAGATCACCTTGGGGACGACAAAGGACCCCTCTTCACTGGCCGGCGCGTTGGACAGGGTCAGGGAACGATCCAAATGGGGCCGGACCTGGTCCTTGCGAAAAACATTGGTGAGCGAAAACACATGGGCCGTCGGCTCCACGCCGCTGGTTTCCACCTGGGAAAGGGTTTCCATGTAGTCCAGGATGGTGGCAAGCTGGAGCGAAAAGTTCTCCAATTGATCCTCACTCAACTCAAGCCTGGCCAAGCGGGCCACGTATCTAACCTGTTCTTTGGAAATCTGCATCTGTCCTGTCCTGGATGGTCGTTTGGGCCGGTTTCCCGGTCTTGAATTTTACCATTGCTATCACTTCAGCCGGCGAACCACCATGGCTGAATAGTGCATCTTTTTGAGGCGTTCAACCATCTTCCGGGCCGCCTTGAGGTCCCCGAACCGGCCCACCCGAACCCGGTACCAGGTACCCTTGGGACCCAGATCGACCTTTATCTGGTATGCCTCCAGGCCGCGTGCGGCCAAGGCGGCCGCCATTTTCGCCGCCGCCGCCTGGTCCTTGAGGGAGGCAACCTGGACCGTGTACCCGGACCCGGCGCCTGGAGTCATGGCCTTCTTGGTGCTTGCCCTTGGTTGCGGGGCGGCAGGGGGCCTTTTTTCAGCCGGGCGGCGCTTGGTTTCACGTTTCAAGGCCTTGAGCCGTAAAGCCTGTTGCCGTTCTGCGCCGGTCACAGGTGCCGGCTTGGCAGGAAGGTCGATGAGCTCCGAGCCGGTTTCTTTCAGGCTCTTGAAAAATTCCACATCGTCCTGCCTGAGCTTACCCGTGGCTACGGCATCGACCTGGCGTTGCTGTTTCCTGATCAACTCGGCCTTCAGCTCGGCCAACTCCTTTTCCAATCGGCGTGGATCGAAAGGCGCCGGGGCCGTCCCCCGGCCCACCAGGATGCCCAGGATGAAGATCCAGATCAGGATGAAAATGATCAGGGCGCCCCAAATGAAAAGATTTTTCCGGCTTATCCTGTATTCGGCGGATTTGGTCTTGGCCACGGCCTGCTTCCATCACGTTCCGGTTGGCTTGCAGATCACATCTGCGTAGGTGCCGAAACTCCCATCAGTTTCAAACCATTCTGAATCACCAGCCTGACGGCTTCCACGAGGTGAAGCCGGCTCAGGGTCAGCTCGCGATCATCGCCCAGCACCCTGTGCTTGTTGTAATATGCATGGAACCTGGCCGCAAGCTCCATTAAAAAGAAAGTCACCCGGTGGGGCTCCATGGCCCGGGCGGCCAGCTCGACAACTTCAGGATAGCGGGCCAGGGTCTTGATCAAGGTTATCTCTTCCGGAGTGTCCAGCCGCAGATTTCCATTTTCTGAAGGCTGTCCATCGATGCCCTTTTCAGCGGCCTTGGCCATGATACTGCTGATCCGGGCATGGACATACTGGACATAGTAGACCGGATTGTCGTTGGATTTCTGCTTGGCAAGCTCCAAATCGAAGTCAAGGGGGCTGTTGGTGTCGCGGGTAAGAAAGATGAAGCGGGCCGCATCTGTTCCCACTTCGTCGATCACATCGGCCAGGGTCACGAATTCGCCGGCCCGGGTCGACATGGCCACCGGCTTGCCGCCCCGCAAGAGGTTGACCAGCTGGACCAGGATCACCTTGAATTGCTCCCTTCGGTAACCCATGGCTTCCACGGCCGCGGTCAGGCGCCCGATGTAGCCGTGGTGATCGGCCCCCCAAACATCGATGACGGTATCAAATCCCCGTTCGAACTTGTTGCGATGGTAAGCTATGTCCGATGCGAAATAGGTCGGCTGCCCATTGGCCCGCACCACCACCCTGTCTTTTTCGTCCCCGAAGGAACTGGTTTTAAACCAGAGAGCGTCGTCTTTGGGATATATGAGGCCCTCCTGCTCCAGGTGTGAGATGATCCGTTCATACTGGCCGCTGTCATACAGGCTCTGCTCGCTGAACCAATTATCGAAAACCACTTTGAAGCGTTCCAGATCCTGACGGATACCTCGGATTATCTGCTCGGTTGCGAAACGGGCACATTCCATTACCGCTTCCCGGCTCTGCTCTGCAAACAACTGCTCGCCCTTCTTGTCGAGCAATTGCCTTGCAATATCGCGAATATAGGCGCCCTGGTAACAATCTTCCGGGAAATCGACCTGCTTTCCGATCAGCTCGGAGCCCCGCAACCAGACCGAGCGACCCAGTGTTTGAATCTGGCGGCCCGAGTCGTTTATATAGTATTCTTTCTGAACGTCGTAACCGCAAAAATCCAACAGGTTGGCCACGGCATCGCCCACCGCCGCTCCCCGTCCATGGCCTACATGGAGGGGACCGGTGGGATTGGAACTTACGAACTCCACCTGGACCTTGCGGCCACGGCCGAACGTGCTGGAACCGTAATCCAGCCGGCGGCGGTGAATTTCTTCCAGGACCGGGTACCATGCTTCCGGCCTCAGGTAAAAGTTGATGAACCCGGGGCCTGCGATTTTCACGGAAGCAAAAAGAGCACCATCTTCCTCCAGGTTGTCTGCCAGGATCTGGGCTATCTTGCGGGGAGGCATTTTCTGGCTCCTGGCCGAAACCAGGGCGAAATTGGTTGCAAAATCTCCATGCTGCTCGTTCTTGGGTGTTTCAACCACCACTTCCTCAAAGCTGCCGCAAGGCAGCTGTCCCTTGTCATGGGCGGCCCGGGCCGCATCCAGAATTAATCGGGCGATTCTAGCTTTCATCCAGACTCTCTTTTCCAGGTTTCATCCCGGCGTTGGCATCTTCGGCTAACTTGCCGGCTGCATGACCGGGCTTTGCAGCCTGCCAATCTTCCTGCAAGATCAGGTTCACCCCTGAACAAGACAGTAAAACTGCAAGGACTGCCGAAAAATCCATACCGCCTTGCCGCCTCTACAATCTGCTTGGTCATAGAGAGTTTTGCTACCCAAGTCAAGCCGGATCACCTTCGATTCGACCCGGCATATTTCCCTTGACTCCGGAGTCCGAATAACCTAAACAGACTACCGTCTACCGCAGGCCGAAGCCTGCCGGCGATCCAGAACTGGTATCCAAGCAACCATTACCCGCCAAAATACGACCACGAAGGTCAAACGGTGCGCCACCTGAAACCTTGCGTGGTTTTTTTGTCTCCCAGCGCACCTTTCCGGGTTCCCAACCCTTGCCACAGGAGGAACAAATGGCGACCTTCAAACAGAAAACCGCTGTCGTGCTCTTTCTGGCGTTGCTCTTGGCTTCCCCGGCCTGGGCGCATTTCGGAATGGTTATTCCCAGCGACGAGATGGTCATGCAGGGCGAGAACCGGACCGTCGAACTCCAGCTCAGTTTCTCCCATCCTTTTGAACTTGCAGGCATGGAAATGGCCAAACCCAAAGCCTTCGGGGTGATGTTCAACGGCAAGCGCCACGATCTGGGACCGGCCCTCAAACCTGCAAAGATAATGGGCCATTCGGCCTGGAAAGCAACTTACAAGATCAAGCGTCCCGGTGTCTACACTTTCTACTGTCAGCCAGCAGCCTACTGGGAACCGGCCGAAGACTGCTACATCGTCCATTACACCAAGACCATCGTAGCCGCCTTTGGTTCGGAAGAGGGCTGGGATCGGCCGGTTGGTCTCAAAACCGAGATCGTACCGCTCACCCGCCCCTTCGGCCTCTATGCCGGCAACGTCTTTCGCGGCCAGGTCCTGCTCGACGGCAAACCGGCTGCCGGCTGCGACGTCGAGGTGGAATTCTATAACAAGAACGCCAAGATCAAGGCTCCCAACGATTACATGGTCACCCAGGTTCTCAAGACCGATTCCAACGGTATCTTTTCTTTTGCCGCCCCGGCCGCCGGCTGGTGGGGCTTTGCCGGCCTGAACACAGCGGCCAAGTCCAAAAACCACGATGGCCGGCCCAAGGAGGTGGAACTGGGGGCCGTGCTGTGGGTCAGGTTCATGCCCTGGCCGGGGAAATAATAAAACCTTCACTGCGGGGAAAACGACATGCATATCTCCGAAGGAATATTGTCAGCCCCGGTACTGGCGGCCGGCGCGGCGGCAGCCGCGGCCGGCACCCTGGCCGGGATGAAGAAACTGGACAGCGAGCATATCGCCCGGGCCGGGATCCTGGCTTCAGCCTTTTTCGTAGCCTCTCTGATCCACGTACCCATCGGTCCTTCAAGCGTGCATCTTATTATGAACGGAATCATCGGTCTTATCCTGGGATGGGCCGCTTTCCCGGTAATCCTGGTAGCTCTCCTGCTACAAGCGGTATTTTTCCAGTTCGGAGGGCTCACCACCCTGGGGGTAAACACCTGTGTCATGGCCTACCCGGCGGTGATCGCAGGTGCTTTGACCCGCCCCTTTGTTCTCCAAACCGGTTTCAGGGCCAAGGCCGCCTCCTTTGCCTGCGGAGTGCTGGCAATTTTCCTCAGCGCCGTCCTGGCAGGGGCGGCCCTGATGGCAACCGAGAAAGGCTTTTTGAACGTAACCTTCATGATCCTGGCAGCCCACCTGCCGGTTATGATCATTGAAGGCATAATCACCCTTTTCGGAGTGGAGTTTCTCAAAAAAGTCCAGCCCGAATTGATCGGTTCTTTCAAGGACCAAGCTTCCGCCAACAAGGGAGAAAGGTAAAATGGCAATCTTTTCCAAATCGAAACCTTACCGGGGACCTGTCAGTGGCTGCTGTCTGGCCCTGGGGATATTCCTGCTGACAGGACTGCTGAATGCTGCCACTGCCTGGGCTCACAAGGCAACCGTGTTTGCCTGGGTCGAAGGCCATCGGATCTATACCGAAAGTCGGTTCAGCGGCGGGCGCAAGGTCAATCAAGGCAAAATCCAGGTTTACGACGATCTGGGCAAGCTCCTGCTTGAAGGCACCACCGATGCTCAAGGCGCTTTCGACTTCGAGGTGCCCAAGATCTGCGACCTGAAAATCGTCCTGATTGCCGGCATGGGCCACCAAAACCAGTGGATTGTGCCGGCCGGTGAAATCAGGGAAGCTGCCGGACTACCGCCGGCCGACAAATCCGGCGGGATCGATTCCGCCCCTAAGCAATCCCCCGGCCCTTCAGAAAAAGACCAACCGGCTGCTGTCTCGCTTTCACCGGAAATAGAAAAACAGTTGGAAAAGATCCTTGACCGCAAGCTCCATCCCCTGGTGAGACAGCTTGCCAAGATGCAAGACCGGGGCCCGAGTCTCCAGGATATCCTCGGTGGAATCGGCTATATCCTGGGACTGGTGGGATTGGGAGCCTACTTCAACTACCGCCGCCAAACCAAAGGGGAGGAGACATGACCGAGGAAGTCTTTGCAGACGGCGACAGTCCCCTTCACCGCACGGCCCCGGTCATCAGGGCCGCCCTGGCCATAATTTATTGTACCGTGGTCGCCCTGCTGAACGAATTTTACGCCATCCTGGCCGCACTGGCCTTTTCGACCTTGATGGCAGGCGCGGCCAAACTCGGGCCAGGACGGGTTTTGCGACACCTGTCCTGGGCTCTGGGTTTTCTGCTTTTCCTGTGGCTGGTCCTGCCCTGGTCCATAAGCGGCTCCCCCTTTTTTGGCATAGGCCGGCTGACCATCTCAGCAGAGGGTGTGGCCCTTTGCGGCCGGATTACCCTCAAATCCATCAGTATCCTGTTGGCCATGATGTCCCTGCTGGCCACCATGAGGGTCGCCTCCCTGGGCCAGGCCCTGGGCAAACTAGGCCTGCCGCCGAGGCTGGTCCAGCTTCTCTTGCTGGCCTATCGATACCTGTTCGTCCTGGAACAGGAGTACCACCGGCTCTACCGGGCGGCCCGGATCCGCAATTTTTCCCCCCGCACCAATATCCACACCTACCGCACCTTCGCCTACCTGGCGGCAATGCTGCTGGTACGGGCTGTCCACCGTGCCCAAAGGGTCCACCAAGCCATGGTTTGCCGGGGGTTCAACGGTAGTTTCCACAGCCTCCAGGTCTACCGTCCGACGGTTTGGAATCCGGTGGTGGCCGTTGTCGGAGGCCTGATCTGCCTGACGCTGGCCGTGCTGGAGATGACAATCTGACTTGTCATTAAAAAGTCCCCGTGATAGACCGGTCTCTGCCATGGAAAGGACCTTGTCAAGCGACGGCAAAACGACTTCCGCCCAGATACCGCTGGTCAGGCTCAGTCAGATCTGTTTTCGCTACCCGGGCGGCCCGCTCGTCCTGGACCATCTGGACTTCGAGCTTTTCGCCGGTGACCGGATCGGGCTGGTTGCCCCCAACGGCAGCGGCAAAACAACCCTCTTTCACCTGATCATGGGCCTTGTAAAGCCCGAGTCAGGCCGGATCGAAGCCTTCGGCCGGGTGCTGGAAAGCGAAAACGATTTCACTAGCGTCAGGCGCAGGATCGGGTTGCTTTTCCAGGATGCCGATGACCAGCTCTTCAGCCCCACGGTCCTGGAGGATGTCGCTTTCGGCCCCCTCAATCTCGGCAGATCCCGCCGGGAAGCAATCGATATCTCCCGCCGCACCCTGGCCTTTTTAGGCCTGGAAGGCTTCGAAGACAGGGTCACCATCAAGCTGTCGGGAGGAGAAAAACGGCTGGTTTCCCTGGCTACGGTTCTGGCAATGGAGCCGGAAGTCCTGCTGCTGGACGAACCCACCACCGGGCTGGACAACGACACCCGCAGCACCTTGATAACCGTCCTCCAACAGCTTGATATGACCATGGTGGTGATCTCCCACGACTTCGACTTTCTGGACCAGGTTACCCGGCGGATTTTCAGCCTTGAAAACGGCCGCCTGCTGACCGACGAACAGGTTCATTTCCACGTCCACCGCCACGCCCACAAAATGGGGAAAACTCCCCATCGCCATCATTGAGCGGCAGCAGGCCCATCTCCGGTAATCATGCGAAGATTTTTGGACCTGTAAAGGTTGATCGACCATTTAACAGGACAACGACCATCCAAACCGGCAATCAAAATGGACGGGGATAAGATCAAAACAGGCCCGGCACGCAAGCCGGAAAAAAAAGGGACCCGGGATAAGATTGTCAAACTCGGAATATCCCTGGCCCTGACAGGCGTCATCACCGCCTGGGGAATGATCATGCTGCCGGGGGTTACAGAGAGCCTCGCGGGCCGGCTTTTATGGCCCCTGGGCCGCCTGACGGTCCTTATATTCGTGGGGCTGGCCGCCGGCCAGTTGGTGGAAACCATGGGCTGGACCCGTCGCCTGGCAGCAATTGCGGCCCCCTTGCTTTCCTTTGGACGCCTGGGCCCCCATTGCAGCGCGGCTTTCACGGCCGCTTTTTTCTCCGGAACAACCGCCAATGCCATGCTGCTGGAATTTTACCGCAGCGGTAAAATAAGCCGGCGTCATCTTTTTATCGCCAACCTGGTCAACCAGGTGCCGGCCTATTTCCTGCACCTGCCCACCACGGTCTTCATCGTTCTGCCACTTACGGGCAAGGCCGGTGCCGCCTACTTCGCACTCACCTTCTCCGCTCTGGTCTTGCGCACCTTTGTCACACTGGCCTGTGGCAGGTACATGCTCGCCGGTGAGGGCCAGACCGGACCTCGTCCAGCCGGTCCTGGTTCCGGCAGCACCCGGCCGGTTTTCAACGGGAAAGTTTTTGGAAAGAGACTTGCTTCCAGGCTGGCAGGAGTGCTCACCTACGTCATGCCAATTTATGCCGCCGTTTTCATGGTCTCGGCCGGCGGCGGTTTCGATCTGGCGCGCAAGTGGCTGGCAAGCTTTGTCACCGGCCGTTTCGTGCCGGTAGAAGCCTTCTCCCTGGTGATTATCGGTTTTGCAGCCGAATTTACCTCGGGATTTGCCACCGCCGGCGCCCTGATGCACTCCGGGGTGCTTACGGTCAAAGAGGCCACCCTGGCACTGCTGGCCGGAAACATAGTCGCCTTCCCCATCCGTGCCCTGCGCCACCAGCTTCCACGCTTGATGGGCATCTTTGCTCCCCGGCTGGGAATCCAGATCCTGCTGCTCGGCCAGGCTTCCAGAATCGTAAGCCTGGCTGGGGTGGGAGTCGTTTATTACCTGCTTTAACAGTGGAGTCCCCTCCGGCCGGGCGGAAACAGCGCCGGACCGGAGAAGACAGACATGCTTACTTTGTCAGGGACTTTGGCGCTCCATGTCCCGCAGTTCGGAGTGGAGCCGCTCTGCGTTCTGACGCACGAAATCGCGAACCTTGCTGTCAAGCTCGCGATAATTGTCAAGGGTTTCCTTGAAAGCGGCAAGGTTCAGCTTGCAAAGGGAAAACATGGTTCCATCGTCTGGATCTACCCAGTGGTCAACGATGGTGGCCCCGTGCAAGGTGGCCTTGGTAAAGGATTTGAGGGCTTGCTCGACGTGCTGTTCTTCCGAGGAAGCCGACATGTCGCCGGCCGTTGTGGAAGCCATGTAATCTTTGGCCAGGGCCGCAACATAGGTTTCAAGCACCTTGGCCACCTCCACCCGGGCCCGGTTGTCGGCCGTCGCCCGCAGCAAAGCCCGGTTCTTGATACCGGCGGCAATTCCTACCCCGTAAAACACCTTGCCTTCGTCCTCGTCAAACGCACCACTTCCCTTCCAAACCCACTTGGGTCCTTTCATGTGTTTGCCCGATGAGCTGCATCCGATTACAAAGAACAAAGTTACCAAGACGGCCGCCAGTATCCAGAAAGGTCTGCGTTTCATTTCATTCTCCTTTGACCACGGTTTTTGTATTCATCCATGATCCCACGCATCTCCTGCATGAAATCCTCCATTTCCCTGATTTCGCGCTCAAGGTCGTCCATGGTGTATGGACGAATCTTGGTGAGGATCTTTTTCCGGATCGACTTGCCGGGCGCCTCTTTGCCCCCTGATCGATCCGTTTTTGAAAGAGATTTTTCCTCGGACTTGGTGCCGGTCCTGTCCGGGCTTGCTTGCTGCCGGACTTGCCCCCCGGATGAATCTTTTCGACCGTTTTTCTTCTGGCAAGAGCCTTTGGGCTTTGCCTCGAGCTCCGGGCCTCCGGCCAGCTTCGGCTCAGCCCGTACCTGTACCAATCCCACCTTGCCGAGCCAGTTCAGGGCCACTTCCGATTGGATGGCGAAATTGATGTCGGTAATGGTCAGCCCGTCGGCTGCCTTGCGGGCGATCATGGCATTGATGCCCACCATCTGGCCGGAGCTGTTCAACAAGGGACCGCCGGAATTGCCCCTGTTGATACCGGCATCGGTTTGGAAAACGTTCTTACCCCTGACACCACCGTAATTGCTCCAGCGGGCGCTGATGATCCCCCTGGTAAGACTCCACAAGCCTCCCTGTTCCGGGTGGCCTATAACCAGGACCACGTCCCCCACCTCAACCTCGGCCGAATCTCCGAAGCGCAGCACGGGCAAGCCTTGGACAGGTTTTTCCATTTTGATCAGAGCCAGATCGAGATCCTTGTCCAGCGCCACCAGTTTAGCCTTATAACGCCGGCTCAGATCACGCGCCAGCACACCGGTGAGCTTTTTGGGCTTCAGGAAAATGGAAATCCTGTCCCGGTAAGCACCCTGGACCACGTGGGCATTGGTTATGATATAACCGTCAGGGCTGATGATCGATCCGGTGCCGGCCCGCCCTTTGCCAGGGCCTGTCTCTGTGTAGACCATCACCACCGCCGGAGCTGCCCGGCGAAACACCTGGGATGGAGAGAATCCCTGGGCGGCTTTCACGCCAGCCCAACCCCACGATGTAAATATGACTATGAAAATGAATATTTTTTTCATCCGCCGGTCCTTTGGTCAGATTCGGACATCAATAAAATCCAAATTAACATCAAATCTAGGTTTTTGAAAGCGGCAATTCCCGCCAAACAGGCCGGATGGACGTTTTCAAAGATCTCAATCCATAAACACAGATCAAATCAACCCGGATTTTGCAGCTGGCGAGTTTGCCGATTGAACTTCACCTTGCCGGTGAGGGCACGGGCGGGAAAAAAGGAGGACAATTCAGATTAGATACTTGTAGATCAGAAAAAGTTCCCAGGCAATCACCAGCCCGAAACAGCCCATGAACAGATTCAGCAAGCTGCGCAGGTAGATACCCGGCCTTTGGATGAAAACATGGCTGCACAATAAAACCATGATGACTGACACACTTGTAAAGAAGTATTTGGCTCCAATGAAAACCACCTGGCCATGGGATAAAAAGTAGGCCATGACAGGGTTCAGCTCCACTGCCCCGTTGCTTAGAAGCAACAGTGTCAAGGTGGCATCCAGGAGGCTCAAAACCAGGACACCGATTATGCCGGCGAACATTCCCTGGGTGTAACGATCAAGGACGGCCGGCCTGCGGCGATCCGAGCTGCGGCGCAGATTCAGCCTCCGCCCCCTTCCCCACATGTAACGGGCGCCGGGCAACAGTTTCCTGCGGCGATCATTTCCTGAACGACGTTCGTGGTAAGTCGCTTCCGGACTCAAGGATCCAACCTTTCCCAAAAGGTTGAGGCAAAAAGCTTAAACCCGGATTTTGCAGCTTGCCAGTTTGCCGAAGATGCGAGGCCGAGGGCAGGCAGACGTACTCTGGTACTTCAACTGCCCTCCAACAAAGCAGATTAGGTAAAATCGCCAGCCCCTTGCGGCTTCAAATGCCTGATGACTTTTCACCGATTGAACTTCACCTTTTTGGGTTAAGGCACGGTCGGGAACAAAAAACATACTAACTATCTAATAATTCAATGTGATTACTTCTTTTCAGGCATTTGAAGTGCATAATCCGGGTTAAACAGTCCCCACCGATTACCTGCGACAATACCTATCAAGATGCGTGCCATGGG
>JALVRI010000281.1 GCA_027031325.1 Desulfobacteraceae bacterium | reverse complement strand
AGAAAACTGTCACCTTGGGAATCCTGTACCACGATTCCCTCGATGGTTATGGTCGTGTTGTAATCGGGAGGCCGCCTGGCGGCAAGGTAGGATGGATTCAGGGTGACCCTTTTCCCCAGGGCTTTGAAAACCAGGGCCAGGGCCTTGGTGTCCTCGGTACCGGGCCTGATCTGGATGACCGGAAGTCCGCTGTTTTCAATAGCCTTGACGGCGTCACCGTAAAGATCTCCGAAGTCGATCAACCATTGCCTGCCGTCCGGTGAGCTTATCAGGTTGGAAAGAGCCTTGACCTGGATCCCGGCATAGGGGAATGAAATTTCGATATCGCCGGAGAAGGTGTAGCCGAAAGCGCCCATTACCTGGCTTACAAGGTCCTTGATGCCGGCAGGTGCCAGGGCCGTAACCGGCTTTACCCTGTGGCGCCGGCCGGGATCGGGGCGGTCCGGCCCCGAGGTGTCTGCCAGCCGGCTGCCGCCGTCTTCCAGGATTTCCCTCAGTACTATCCCGAGCTGATCAAGGTAGCGCCTGATGGATTCCGGTGTTTTCTGATCCGGGCTTTGGATGGGGGTGATACAGATCCTGCGGCCGTTGTCAGCGGCTGGTTTTATCCAGCGGGCCCTTACCGTGATTTGGGTCCCCTGGTCGGCCAGGTAAAGCTCATTGGCTTGAGAATCTTGCTCGATAGTATTGAATAGTTTGTCCAGGATTTGGGACGGTTTTTCTTTCCCCTCCAGGGTTATGATTTTGACATTCGGCCAGTATGTTTCCAGCAGTGCCGATTCCACATCCATGATTTTGCTTTCATGGGTGAAGATGATTTTTTGTCCGTCATTGAGATCCAGGACCGGATAGCGTTCCAGGTCGAGCTCAAAATCCGGACGGCCCTGGCGCGGAAAATAGTAAGTGCCCCGGTTATAGAGCTTTCCTTCCACAACCGATGCCACCTGCGCCAGGGGGTCGGATGAAGCTGGTTTTTCGTTTGCCTCCCGGAGTGCCTGAATAGGAGCCACCGCAGTTTCTGCCAGGGCCTGGCTGTCGATTTTTTTTCTGATGTTGCCTTCCTTGTCGTAGAGGGAGGCATACCAGGCCTTCTTGCGAATGGCCGGATCAGGCAGGTATATGCGCCGGCCGGCATAGATCAGATTAAGGTTTTTGATATTGGGGTTGGCAGCCTTGAAAAGCTTGACCCCTTCTTTGTAACTTCGGGATCCGAAACGTCCGAAACGTCTGGCTATCAATTTTGAGACCGTATCTCCCCGGCGGACCTTGTAGCGCTGGCAGTGGCGGTGGATCAATTCACTCGACTTGGACAAGGTGACAAAGGGTATGGTAACAATCCCGGAGGCCTGACCGGGCAAGGTGTTCGGATCGATTTTCTTGAGAGGAATATCGATGATTTGTCCGGGCCGGATCCGGTCGATATTTTTGACGTGGGGGTTGAGCCTTTTGAAAATGCCAAGAAATTCCCGGAAATCTTTGGTTGAAATTTCGCCTTTTTGGCGGAAAATTTTCAAAACCCAATCGTTGGGCTGCACTTCATAGGGCTCGCATAGTACATCCCAGCCGCGGTCGTAGCGGATGACGTAACTTTTGTATAAGAGGCTGCTGGCAAAGCTCTTGACGGGCTTTGCGCCCCACAGAATCAAGGCAAGCGCCAGGGCCGTCCA
>JALVRI010000280.1 GCA_027031325.1 Desulfobacteraceae bacterium | reverse complement strand
GAGGGCGACCCGGCCCGCACGAACCGCCGTTTCAAGCTTCTGTCGGCCAACAGTCCGGCCAAGCGGCTTTCCACCGCCTTCGACTCGGTGACCCTTTACGGATATGACCCTGACCGCCGGCCGGATATCTACGGCAAGGTGGGCAACTCGGGGGTCAGCGTCTGCACCCTGGACGATGTCAAGGTTCTTTACAGCGGTTTCGACCTCTGCGCCCCCACCACCTCGGTTTCCATGACCATCAACGGGCCGGCACCCATAATGCTGGCCATGTTTCTCAACACGGCCATCGACCAGGAGGTGGACAAGTTCAAAAACGAAAAGGGACGTGAGCCCACACGGGAAGAATACGAAAGCATAAAGGCCCGGGCCCTGTCGACGGTAAGGGGCACCGTCCAGGCCGACATCCTCAAGGAAGACCAGGGGCAGAACACCTGTATTTTCTCCATCGATTTCGCCCTCAAAATGATGGGCGATATCCAGGAGTACTTCATCGAAAACAACGTCCGCAATTTCTACTCGGTGTCGATTTCCGGCTATCACATCGCCGAAGCCGGCGCCAACCCCATTTCCCAGCTGGCTTTCACCCTGGCAAACGGGTTCACCTACCTGGAGTACTACCTGTCCCGCGGAATGGATATCGATGCTTTCGGTCCCAACTTCTCCTTTTTCTTCTCAAACGGGATGGACCCTGAGTATACCGTCATCGGCCGGGTGGCCCGCCGGATCTGGGCCGTCGCCTTGCGGGAAAAGTACGGCGCCTCAAAGCGTTCCCAGATGCTCAAGTACCACATTCAGACCTCGGGCCGCAGCCTTCACAGCCAGGAAATCCAGTTCAACGACATTCGCACCACTCTCCAGGCCCTGTGCGCCATCTACGACAACTGCCAGAGCCTGCATACCAACGCCTTCGACGAGGCCATAACCACCCCCACCGAAGAGTCGGTGCGCCGGGCCCTGGCCATCCAGCTCATCATCAATCGCGAGTGGGGCCTTGCCAAAAACGAGAACCCGCTCCAGGGAAGTTTCATAGTCGAAGAACTTACCGACCTGGTGGAAGAAGCGGTTTTGATGGAATTCGACCGCATAACCGAGCGTGGGGGAGTGCTGGGTGCCATGGAGACCGGTTACCAGCGGGGCAAGATCCAGGAAGAATCGATCTACTACGAGACCCTCAAGCATACCGGCAAGCTGCCGATCATCGGGGTCAACACTTTCCGTGATCCCCATGCCGACGGAGCGGACCTGACCGAAGCCGGGCCGTGCATTGATCTTGCGCGGGCCACCGAAGAAGAAAAAGAATCCCAGTTGCGCAGGCTGGCCGAATTCCAGACCCGTAACGCCGACAAGGCTCCCCGGGCTCTGGAACGCCTCCAGCAGGTGGTCCTGTCGGGCGGCAATATTTTCGCCGAGTTGATGGAAACGGTCCGTTACTGCAGCCTGGGACAGATAACCGGAGCACTGTATGCCGTCGGCGGCCAGTACCGCAGGAACATGTAGCGGTATCGGCTGCCGGCCCAATAATGAAAAAGGAGAATACCATGCGGGAAGCTGTAATAGTAAGCGCGGTGCGAACGCCCCTGGGAGCCTTCAACGGAAGCCTGGCATCGGTGGGCGCCACCGATCTGGGGGCCGTGGTGATAGCAGAGGCGGTCAAGAGGGCCAAGATTGCCAAACAACAGGTCAACGAGGTTATCATGGGAATGGTGCTTCCCTGCGGTTACGGCCAGAACCCGGCCAAGCAGGCGGCGGTCAAGGCCGATATGCCCTGGGAGGTGGAATGTATCACCGTCAACAAGGTTTGTGGATCGGCCCTCAAGGCGGTCATGCTGGCCGCTCAGGCCATCCAGGTGGGAGATGCCGAGGTGGTGGTGGCCGGCGGCATGGAGAACATGTCGATGGCTCCCTATTACCTCGAAAAGGCCAGGTTCGGCTACCGTATGGGGCCCGGCCGGCTCCAGGATCACATGGTCCACGACGGGCTCTGGGACATCGTCAATGACTTCCACATGGGAATTTCCAACGAGCTCTGCTCTGAAAAGTACGGAATATCCAGAGAGCAACAGGATGCCTATGCCGCCGAAAGTTATCGCCGGGCCCTGGAAGCCATCGAAAGCGGCCGGTTCGAGCAGGAAATTGTGCCGGTTAAGGTCCCCCGCCGCAAGGGGGACCCCGTGATTTTTGCCCGCGATGAATGTCCACGGCCCACGCCCGAGGATGTGCTCGCAAAGATGAAACCGGCCTTCAAGAAAGGCGGTGTCACCACCGCGGGCAACGCGTCGGTCATCAGTGACGGAGCGGCCGCGGTAGTGGTCATGGCCCGGGAAAAGGCGGAAGAACTGGGCCTTCCCATCATGGCCACCATCGGCGCCCAGGCTTCGGCCGGTATCGACATGAAGTACGTCCTGGTGGCGCCCATCTGGGCCATACCCAAGTGCCTCCAAAAAGAAGGTGTCGCCATCGAAGAAGTAGATCTGTTCGAGGTCAACGAGGCCTTTTCCGGATCAACCTGCGCCGTCATCCAGGAACTCAAGCTCGATCCCCAAAAAACCAACGTCAACGGAGGTTCGGTGGCCCTGGGCCACCCCATCGGAGCCAGCGGTTGCCGGGTGCTTGTAACCTTGCTTTTCGAGATGATCCGCCGGGACAAGCATCTGGGACTGGCGTCCCTCTGCCTGGGTGGTGGCGAGGCCGTGGCCCTGGTGATAAAAAGATGACAGCAAAAACAATCAAGGAGGATTTCGACATGGAAATCAAGACATTCGGTGTTATCGGTGCCGGGCAGATGGGAAGCGGCATTGCCCAGGTGGCAGCCGCCAGTGGCCTGAACGTCATCATGAACGATATCAAGGACGAGTTCGTTGAGCGCGGATTGGCATCGATCACCAAGATCCTGGAACGCAGTGTCTCCAAAGGTAAGCTGGAAGCCGCCGAAAAAGACGCCATCGTGTCCAGGATCAAGACCAGCACGGACATCAAGGACATGGCCGCCGCCGACTTCGTGGTCGAGGCCGCCACCGAGAGGCAGGACCTGAAATTCCGGATTTTCAAGGATCTGGATGAAATCTGCCGGCCCGGCGTCATCCTGGCCACCAATACATCGTCGATTCCCATCGGGCGGATAGCTTCACAGACGAAACGCCCGGAGAAAGTAATCGGGATGCACTTCATGAACCCGGTACCGGTGATGAAACTGGTGGAAGTTATCCGTGGCCTGGCCACCTCCGACGAAACTTTCAGGATTACCTGGGAGCTGGCGGAAAAGTTCGGCAAGACTCCGGCTGAAGCCAGTGATTTTCCGGGCTTTATTGCTAACCGCATCCTGCTTCCGATGATCAACGAAGCCGTATTTGCCCTCTATCACGGGGTTGGCAGCAGGGAAGCCATCGACACCGTCATGAAGCTGGGAATGAATCATCCCATGGGACCGTTGGCCCTGGCCGACCTGATCGGGCTGGATACCTGCCTGGCCATCATGGAGACCCTCTACGAGGGGTTCAAGGACCCCAAGTACCGGCCCTGCCCCCTGCTGCGAAAGTACGTTGAAGCCGGCTGGTTGGGCAGAAAAACCGGCAAGGGTTTTTACGATTACTCCTGATTCGCCGGAGGCGGCGGCCGTCTGGACGGCCGCCGCCTCACAGCCATGAAAGGTAGATATCATGCCCAGAAAAAAGGCCAAGGAAGAAAACCAGGTCGGCAAGACCATCCGCAAGGTCCGCCGCGAAAAAAAGATGACTTACGAAAGCCTGGCCAACGAGACCGGGTTTACCGTGGAGTACCTTAAAGACATCGAAGCGGGTAAGGTGCGACCCCCGGTCGGAACCCTGCTCCAGATATCCAGGGCCCTGGAGATCGATTCCGGGTTCCTTCTGCGTCAGGAAGAATCCAAGCGCAACAGCCGGGTAAAGGCCTATACCAAGCGGACCGAAAATTATGCCTACACGACCCTGACACCCGGTGCCGAGAACAAGCATCTCAAGGCTTTCAGGGTAAAGGTGGAGGCCGGCGCCCATCACGAGGGTGTGGGCTACCAGCACGAGGGCGAAGAGTTTGTTTACGTCTTGTCGGGCGCCATAGAGGTGATCGTGGGCGAGCATGTAAATGTTCTCAAGCAGGGAGATTGTCTCCACTTTAACTCCGGCATTCGCCACAAGATGCGCAACATAGGCGATCAAGCCACCGAGATGTTGGTGGTAATTTACAGCCCCTGAGCGCCGGGTCGCAGGCATATCCTCGCGACCTTCACGCTTCCGGCAACTGTGCCCTGTTTCGAAAACAATCGCGGCGGACCGATGAAGTCGGCCGGAGAGTACGGAAATGCCCGCTGCAGAAGGTACCATCCATTTGTGCAAGTGACTTCTTGTCGCCGTCGAGGCATTCGTGCCTAGAAAGGAATATCGCCATGGCCTATCAGCTTACCGACGAGCAGCTCATGATTCAAAGCATGGTGAGGGAGTTTGCCCGCAAAGAAATCATGCCGACCGCTGCCGAACGGGACAAGAGTAAGGAGTTTCCGGCCGCCAATCTCAAAAAAATGGCCGAGTTGGGATTGCTGGGAATGATGGTTCCGGTGGAATACGGCGGCGAAGGCGCTGACACCATCAGCTACGTGCTGGCCCTGTCGGAGATAGCCTATGCCTGCGCCGCAACGGCCGTAGTTATGAGTGTTCACAATTCGATTGTTTGCGAAAGTATCGTCCGCTACGGCACCGAGGAGCAGAAGAAAAAATATCTCAAGAAGCTGGCTTCCGGGAAATGGATCGGTGCCTTCGCCCTCACCGAACCCCATGCCGGATCGGACCCGGTGAGACAGGCCACGACCGCCGAAAAAGATGGAGACTTCTACGTGATCAACGGGTCAAAACGTTTCATCACCACCGGCAAGAACTCTGGCCTGGTGATCGTGACGGCCAAGACCGATCCTTCCAAGGCCCACAAGGGTATCAGTGCTTTCCTGGTCGAAAAGGGTACTCCCGGTCTTATCGTGGACCGCGAAGAAGACAAGATGGGTCTGCGGGCCTCTGATACCACGGACCTGATTTTCGACGCTTGCCGCGTGCCGGCCGAAAATCGCCTTGGTGAAGAGGGCGACGGGTTCAAGATCGCCATGACAGCCCTCGACGGAGGACGCATCGGTATCGCGGCCCAGTCGGTCGGTGTCGCCCAGGCGGCCTTCGATGCGGCGGTGAAGTACGCCAAGCAAAGAGAGCAATTCGGCCAGAAGATTTCCAAGTTCCAGGGACTGCGCTGGATGGTAGCCGACATGGCCACCCAGATCGAAGCCGCCCGCCAATTGATGCTGTCGGCCGCGGCAATGAAAGACAGTGGAAAGCGTTACACCATGCAGGCCTCCATGGCCAAGCTGTTCGCCTCCGAAATGGTCAA
>JALVRI010000279.1 GCA_027031325.1 Desulfobacteraceae bacterium | reverse complement strand
AACCGTATACGGTGATCCTCTCCAGGCCCGGGAAAAGCCTCCTTGCATGGCGGCATACTCTTGCAAGGGCGGCGGTCGGCATGGCGATGGTATTGCCGGCCGGAAGAAAAAGGCGCTTGACCCCCGGACCCAACTGTGAACGGGCGGCTTCAAGGTCCTCGAATATTTCCTCAACCGGCCTTATTTTGAAGGCCGGGCCTTGCTTGTAAACCATGCAAAAAGTACACTTGTTGTGAGGGCAACCGACGGTAGCCTGGATCAGGAGAGAGTCGGCTTCACTGGGAGGCCGGTAGATGGGACCCTCGTACCTTGGCTGGCGCTTTGTTTTCATTTTCCGGCCTGCTCCTTCTGCAAGGTTCATAATCACGGCTTTGCAACAGGGTTACTTAAACATGACCGCCTTGGAGACAAACTGGCAAGTTATTACCGGCGCTCCCTGCTCCGGCAAAACAGCCGTCATCGATTATCTGGCCCGGCACGGTTTTGAAACCGTTCCCGAGGCAGCCCGGGCTTATATCGACAACCAACTTGCATCCGGCCTGACCATCGGCCGACTCAAGGCCGACATAGACAGCTTTGAAAAAGCGATCCTGGCGCGCAAACAAGAAACAGAAGCCAACCTCGACCCGGCGCGACTGGTTTTCCTGGACCGGGGCATGCCTGACAGTATCGCTTACTTCGAGCTGGAGGGTCTCGACCCTTCATGCGCACGCAAGGCCTGCGGCCTCTTTCGTTACCGGAACGTGTTCTTCTTTCAAAGGCTGCCCCTGCGGCCGGACCGGGTCCGGCGCGAAGACGAAGCCACCGCTGCCAGGTTAGAACGCCTTCTTTTAAATGCCTACCTCAGCCTGGGTTATACCCCCATCATTGTTCCGGCAATGGACATCGAAGCCCGGGCCGGGTTCATCCTGGACAAGTTGGACGTTTCCCCGGCGCCCGGTTCTTAGCCCCCTCCGGGGCCGGCATCCATTTGGTCCAGCAAGCCCCCTAGCTCTTCATTTGACAACCAGCGCCACTTTCCTTCCGCCAGGTCTCCCAGCAGCACCGAGGCTATGCGAATCCTTTTCAGGGCCACTACCCGGCATCCAACCTTGCGGACCATGCGCCTGATCTGGCGGTTGCGGCCTTCCTGCAAGGTAATCCTGAACCTGCGTCCGGATATCCGCTCCACCTTTGCCGGGCGGGTCCTGCGGCCCTGGATGACAACACCGCCTGCCAGCCGGGTCAGGGCCTTGTCCGCGATGGGACGGTCGACTTTGACCAGGTATTCCTTTTCGTGGTCGAAAGAAGGATGGGACAGACGATGGTGAAGGCGGCCGTCGTTGGTGAGCAGCAGCAAGCCGGTGGTATCCTTGTCGAGCCTTCCGACCGGATATACCCTCCGGCCGACATCCACAAGATCGGTCACCACCGGAACACCGGCCTGGTGACAACTGGTGACATAACCTTTGGGCTTGTTGAGAGCCAAGTAGAGATATCGCCCGTCATGCCGGATCTCTTGCCCGTCGAAGGCAACCCGGTCTGTCCCGGGGTCGACCTTGGTCCCCAGCCGGTCCACAAGCCGCCCGTTCACCGTTACCCGTCCGTCCAGGATGTACTGTTCGGCTTTGCGGCGCGAACAGACTCCGGCCATGGACAAAAACTTCTGCAGGCGGACAGGAGGTATTTTCTTA
>JALVRI010000278.1 GCA_027031325.1 Desulfobacteraceae bacterium | reverse complement strand
CTGGTGGATCAATTCTTCCATGCCACACCCGTCCCTTTTACAACCAAAAGGAGACCCGCCGGTCTCCAGATTTCAAACCATAGTCAACTTGTCCCTCCGGCTTTCAGAGTTCGAAAGTCATGCCGGCGGCAACTGCAAAACATTCAAGTTTCTTGCCACGGTCCGTTATTATCTTCTGACAAGCCTCGACTATTTCATCTACTTCCTGATCGGTCCGCTCCTGGTTGAGGTGAAAAAGTCCCAGCTTCCCCACGCTGGCATGAAAAGCAATGTCCAGGACGTCCACGTAGGAAGAATGCCCCCACTCGATCAGCAGCTTGTACTCCTGGGGGGTATATTCGGCATCATGGATCAGCAGGTCGGCTCCCTCGCAAAAAGCCAGGTACTCCATGCTGGTAAGACCGCCGGGATGGACGAAACCCAGTTCGTTGTCTGTCAGGAAAACGAAAGTCTTGCCGTCTTCGATAAACTTGTAGCCCTTGCCCGTGTTGGGATGACTTATCTGGATGGGCACCACCGTGATCGAGCCGATCTCGAATTTTTCGGGCCGGGCTTCTTCATAGATTATCTTGGCCTTCAGATCTGAAAACCGGACCGGGAAGTTAGGCGGCGCCATGACCTTGGAGAACATGCTCTCCATGAATTTCTTGTGAAAAGCGCCACTGTGCATCCTTATTTCGGGATGTTCCAGAAAAAGGGGCTTGAAAAAGGGAAACCCCATCAGGTGATCCCAGTGACCGTGGGTTAAAAGGAAGTTGTACTTGTAGCACCCTTCCTTGATGAGGTGGTTGCCCAACCGCCGGATACCGGTACCCGCATCGACGATGATAACGTCCCCGCTCTTGGCCCGGATCTCCATGCAGGTGGTATCACCACCGTACTTGATATATTCAGGGCCGGAAACCGGGATGGACCCCCTTGACCCCCAACATCTGATCAACATGCTCCACCTACCGGAATTGTAAGCAGGCGACCAATTACCGGCAGCTGCCTCTTGGGCTCCGCGTCTGATGGTGTTACCAACTTCCGCTGCGGACTGCCGGCATCGAGGCCAAGATCATTAAAAAGTTTCGGCCAAAAAAGTATACCAAATGCCGTCCTGATGCCAGGTTTCGACGATTTTGACCGCCTGCCGCCTCAGTTCGTCTTCTATCAAGCGAGCCTCGCTCCGAAGCAGTCCGGAAAATATGTATTGCTTGGGCTGCCGGAAGCTTTCGGCGGCCAACATCCGGCGCATCACGTCATAATGGATATTCGATACCACAAGATCAAACGGCAAGTCCATAAAATTATCGGCCCTTCCGCGTACCACCAGGATCTTGTCGTCCATGCGATTGAGCCTGACATTTCTCAGGGCCGTGGAGGCCGCCAGGGCGTTCAGGTCGACTGCCAGCACCTGCCGTCCGCCCATGAAAGCCGCCGCCAAGGCAAGCACACCGGTGCCGGTTCCAAGGTCGGCCACCCTGGATGGGTTGCGGCGGGCAAAAGCCCTTCTGATGGCCGCGATGCAATGGATGGTGGTAGGATGCTGACAATTGCCGAAAACCAATCCCGGGTCAAGCCATATACAGGCCTTGTCAAGCGGCGGATCGAACCTGTGCCAGGGTGGAGCTATCAGGAAGTCCCCGGCATCGACCACCTCCGGCTGCTTGCCTTGCCATTGTTCATAGGACATGCGGTAGGTGTCGACCAGCTCGACAGCAGGACAGGACTCGAGCAGGCGGCCAACAAGATGGTCGGCTGCCTGCCTGAAAAACAGAAAGCAATCACTTTCTTCTTCCCAGGCCCCCAGGAAACCGGATCGTTCGAAGGAAATCCCGTACGGCAGGCTTCCCCGGAAATAGTAGATAAAAAGGTCATCGTAAGGGCAACGGTCCATGGATTGGCCCCCTCAAGACTTCAGCATCCGGTCACCTTGCAACAAGATCTTTTCCTTCCAGTCTGGAAGAAAGGCAACTTGACTCCATGTTACGGCTTTGGAAGCTGATCCAGGTACCACTGCATCGGATCCAGGATTGTAAAGCCCAAATCCCGGATTTTCTTTTTGACCCTTGCCACGTTGTTAGTCAGCAGGTAAGGGAAAACGGCCCGCTTGCCTTCTTCCCAGTAACGCGCCACCAAGACGCTGCCGAAAGAAATATTCTCTTCTGTAACGGCGTCGACTATCTTCTTCAATTGGCCGACTTTTTCTTCGACTATGATACACAGCAAAGTACCCGGCTCGCCTATGCCTAGAACATTGATGAACGTGCGCAGCAGATCGCGGACTGAAATTATACCCATGAGGCAACCTTTCTCGTCGACCACCGGGAAAGCCCCCACCTTGTGACGCTGAATCAGCACCAGGGCGTCCTGGATGGTATCGGTCGGTGAAATCGTGATCGGGTTGATACTCATGATCTCTTTGACTTTCAGGTCGTCATATTTCCTGCGGTCATCGGCACTGCCCAGCCCCTTGGCAAAGCGCGGTGGCAGCGCGCTCCGGATATCCCTGTCGGTCACTATCCCCACGAGGGTGTTGTCGGCCTCCACCACCGGCAGATGCCTGATATTGTTTTCGGTCATGATGTCCTGGGCTTCGTAAATCGAGGTCTCCTTGTCGATGGTGATCACTTTGGCGGTCATTGATCTGCTGACAAACATCGTTTCCTCCACACTGGGCTATATTTTTCGAATCCGGCCAAGGTGAAATTTCACCGGCACCGGTCATCATTTTTCCAACAAAATCCTGACATGGTCCCGGGCAAGTTCCGGCAGCCGTTTCAGGCAGTAGCCGCCTTCCAGGACCGAGACAACCCGTCCCTTGCAACTCTGTTCCGCCAACCGGACGATCTGACGCATAATCCAGGAAAACCCTTCGGTAGTCACGTTGATGTCCGACATCTCGTCTTCGCAATGGGCATCGAAACCGGCTGAAACCAGAATGGCCTCCGGGTTGAAGGTCTCAATGGATGGTTCCAGGTCGCGCCGCATGCGTAACTGATAAGCCTCGTCTCCCTGTCCCGGCAGGACGGGAGAATTCTTGGTAAAGCCGTAACCGGCCTTAGCCCCCACCTCGAACTCCCGGCCCGTACCGGGATAGGCAAAAGAGGGATGCTGGTGGATAGAATAATAAAAGACGGTGTCGTCCTGCTCAAAGATGTGCTGGGTGCCGTTTCCGTGGTGAACGTCGAAATCGACAATGGCCACCCGCTTCAACCCGTGGCGGGCTTGGAGATAGCGGGCCGCAATGGCCACGTTGTTGAAGTAGCAAAACCCCATGGCCTTGTCGGTTTCGGCATGATGCCCCGGAGGACGGACAGCGCAGAAAGCGTTGTCCAGAGTTCCTTCCATGACCATGTCGAGGGTCTTCAGGATCCCTCCCACTGCAAGACAGGCCACCTCGTAGGTATCAGGGCACATCTGGTTGTCCGGGCAATCGAAAGTCCGGTTGCCGGCCAGGCACAGTTCCTCGAAACGCCGGATGTAGGCGTTGGTGTGAACAGCCTCGATCCAGCGCATGTCCGCCGGCTCGGCCTCGATCAGGACCAGCTTGTCCAGCAATTCACCTTCTTCCAGTCCCTTCCAGATGGCGATCAAACGATCGGACATTTCCGGGTGATACGGCCCGGTATCATGCAACAGGAACCGCTTGTCGTACAAAAAGCCCGTTTTTTTCATGTAACCCCGTCCCCCTTGGCAAATAAGACAAGTAAAACCGGCGGCAAGTCCGAAATCAACCGAACCTTGCCCGTCTTACCAGGTTTCCGCCCTCCCGGCATCAGGCCTTGGTTTGCCCCTGCCTTTCGAAGCTGACTTTCTACGATAAGTTGATTCAGCCCGCCTGTCCACATTTTTTTGGCGATTCCCACCGAACCCGGATTTTGCAGCCGGCTGGTTCGGCGAAGATGCCGGCTGCAAAATCCGGGATGAAATTACCTTGTAGGCATTTTAACGGGCTGTTGAAAAAGGTCATGAGCGCAGGCCAGACAGTGTATAACCCGACTTGAATAAGACTCAGCTACCGAAGGTCCTGAAAATGATGGCTTGAATGTTGCGAAAGGCGGGGAAAATACCGGCCCAACCGGCCGGCGCTCGGCAAATCTGGTTTGGACGGATTGGGTTCTTCTTGTTTCAAGCCCCCCCCCGCGCTCAAAACGGCTTTTGCGGCTTGGCTTGACCTTTGTCCCGGGACTTATCGATCCGGACAGCCTTTTGGGCGGCCTGGATGAAACATCCACCCGAGCCGGAAGAACCGGTGCTTGCCACCCCGACCTGTTTGCTGCCGTTGACCTGCCCGGACGCCACACCCCGGTACCAAGACCCGGCCGCCTCTCCACCACCGTCAAGGTCTCCGGTGACGCTGGTCTCGTTGGAGATCCGCATGGCGAAATTACCCTCTCCATTGACGGCACCACCCTGGACACTGAAGGTGGTCTTGGTTGCGGAAGCCACGAAATACCCACTGATCAACCCGTCCTTGCCGACACTTATCTGCCAGGTTCCGCTCTCGGCCCCATCGTAGGTGCCGCGATAAGTACCTGCCAGCAATTCCAGGTCCCGGCCGGCCTGGCGGCTGCCGTCCAGGCCGCCGCTGATCCCATCCAGGCTCCAGACACCTGAAACATCGCCGGAATCTTCTACTTCGGCTTTGATGGACATGCCCAGGTAGGTTTGAAAAGTAATCCGCCCCTCGGATGTGACGTTTCCGATGCCATAATCGACGGTCTGATCATCTTCAGACCAACAGACGAAGCGGCCGAAACCCTTGGAGTCGAAAACCGCTATCCAGAACCCGGAGAGGGCTCCGTCGAAGCTTCCGCTGTATGTGCCGCCGAAAGCGTCCGTCGCGGCAGATTCTACCTGCCGGAAAGGTAACAATAAAAGGAGTAGAACAAACAGGGCGGGGGCGAGGCGGGAAGCTATACTGCGAATAACTGCAGCGGCTGTTTTCATCAGCACCCTTTCACCAAAAAAACCGGGAAGAGATGAACATTCCGAAATTGAAGTACTTTTACTATACATGGACAGTACAAGTCAAGCCATAAACCAGGCTGGAAAGACCATCCCCGTCTCCAAACTGTTTTGGACTTGCATCTGCCGGCAGGCGGCTGTATTTAAGGAGGGTTTGTTTCAAAACGCCACGAAAGCGGAAAAGATTCGAGGATGATACCCATTTCTCCGGTTCTGGTACGGCGCCAGGACCTGCCTATCGACATCATGCGGATAGCCGGCTGGATTGCGGACCTCCAGCTGGATTCGGGCCAGATACCATGGTCTTCAGGCGGCAAGACGGATCCCTGGGATCACGTGGAAGCAACCATGGGTCTTGTTGTCGGCGGCCTGTACAGCCGGGCCCGCAGGGCTTTCCGGTGGTTGGCTTCCGAACAACTTCCGGACGGAAGCTTATATTGCGCCTATCGCAACCGTCAAGTAGAAGATTACACCCGCGATGTAAACATGAGTTCTTACGTGGCCGTGGGTCTCTACCATTATTACCTTGTCACCGGTGATCTCGAGTTTACCGCCGCCATGTGGCCGACGATCGAGCTTGCGATGGATTTCGTGCTGAAGATGCAGGCACCCGGGGGAGAAATACACTGGGCCGTGAGTCCTCAAGGCAAAAGGGACCCCATGGCCTTGCTGACCGGTTCGAGCTCGATCCTGATGAGCCTTAAATGCGCCCTGGCCCTGGCCCAAGCAGTGGGAAAGAAAAAGCCGCAGTGGAAGGCGGCCGCCCAACGCTTGGCGGAAGCCATCGCCCGCCGGCCACATCTTTTCAACATGACCAAGGCCCGTTTCGCCATGGACTGGTTCTACCCTGTCCTGTGCGGGGCAGTCGAAGGAGCGGCCGCCCAGAGGCGCATCGAACAAGGATGGAAGAAATTCGTCGTCCAGAACCTGGGTGTAAAATGCGTCTCGGACCGGCCCTGGGTGACCATAGCCGAATCGGCCGAGCTCGTCCTTACCCTGGCGGCGATGGGCAACCGCCTCCTGGCCCATATAGTCTTCGACTGGATCTGCGCTCATCGATTCGGCGACGGCACCTTCTGGTGTGGATTCACCTACCCGGACATGACCCTCTGGCCGGAAGAAAAACTTACCTGGACCAACGCCGTGGTGCTGATGGCCGCCGATGCCCTCTTCGAGTTAACCCCTGCCGGACGCCTGTTCAACCATGACTTTTGGCGATGGGAAAAGACGTGCTGAACCACGAACAAGAATAAGAACCCGACCGCCATGCGCAAAGACCATCGTCCCTATGCAGTAAAAAGAGCTTACCTCAAGTTCCAAAAGTTCTACACCCTTCACTTTTTACGCCCCCAACTTGAAAGCCTGGGACGTGGCTTTACCTTCATGCGGCCTTGGCATGTAGAGCTTTTCGGAAGTCCCATCAGGATAGGACGCTTTTCCACCGTCATCGCCACTTCCGACAAAAAAGTACGCCTTTCGGTTTGGCCGGAAAAAGCCGGCAGTGGTGAAATAGTGATCGGCGACTATTGCCTCATCAGTCCGGGGGTTCGTATAAGCTCGGCAGTCTCCATCAAGATAGGGGACAATTGCATGCTGGCAAACGGCGCGTACATCACCGACTCGGACTGGCACGGGCTGTACAACCGGCTGTCGCTGGGAAAAGCCCGTCCCGTGCGGCTGGAAAAAAACGTTTGGATAGGCGACAGCGCCATCATCTGCAAGGGCGTCACCATCGGGGAAAACAGTGTCATCGGCGCCGGAGCGATAGTAGTCGATTCCATACCCGCCAACTGCGTGGCCGCCGGCAATCCCGCCAGGGTAGTAAAACGGCTGGACCCTTCCATGAAGATGACGACCCGCTCCCACTGGTACGCCGATCCGGTCAGGCTGGCCCGCGATTTCGTGGCCTGGGAACAGGCTCTGCTGCGGGAAAATACTCTCTTCGGTTGGCTCAAGCACCTGTTCTTTCCATCAAAAGATGATTGACTCCGGGGCAATCTTCAGGGCGGCAATGGACCCGGATTTACTTGGTGGGGACGGCCCGGGTTTCACCCGGCAACAGTAGAAAGAAGGCGAAAATCAACCCTCCTGCCAGGGCCACGGCGATGGAAAAGGCGAACATCAATCCAGAGCCGAACCTTTCGTACAAGAGACCGCTTACAAAAAAGCCCACCATCAGTCCGAAGCCATAGGTCATTGCATTGTTGACCGCCTGCCCCAAGGTCTTGGCGGCCGCCGGTGCAAGTTGATCCATGTAAAGAATGGAAGCCATGTGAAAGGTGCCGTAAGTGAAGGCGTGCAGTACCTGGAGAGCCAGCAACAACCAGAAACCACGGGCCCAAAGAAGGCCCGTCCAGCGCAACACGGCAATGGCGAAAGAAAACAACATGACCTTCGGAAAGGTAAAATGCTGAAAGATCCGCCTGGAATTGAACATGGCCCAGATCTCGGCCGTAGAGGCCACGGCCCAACAAAGACCGATGAAACTCTTTCCGAAACCGAGGGCGGCAAGGTGGATGGAGAAAAAAGCATAGTAAGCGCCGTGGCTGACCAGCATCAAGAATCCGCAGGTCAGGAAAACCATCACCCTGGGGCTGATCAACAGGCGCGCGGCCCGGAGAAAGTTGTCCCTGGAACGCGGAGCCATGGGCGGCAAACGGCAGGCTACAACGGCCTGGAGGACGGAGCCGCCCAGGATGATCCAAACCACAAGGGTGAGGCTGTGGTTTTCCAATACCCTGCCCAGCACCAGAACGACCGTGATGAAGGCCACAGAACCCCAGGCCCGCATCCTGCCATACTGCTTTTTGCGCTCTGCCAGGACATCCATGGCGAAGGCTTCCAGAAAGGCTATGAGGGGAGCGTAGAAAAGGGCGTATACTATTGTGGCCAGGAGCATGGGACGATAGGTGCGGACGACAAGGAAAAGCGACCAGGCAGCGGCGCTGCAAAAGCTGCAGGTGATGAAAATAGCACGCCGGATGTTGAATCGGTCGGCCAAGGCCGCCCAAACCATCGGCAGGGCTATCATGACCAGGCTGCGCACCGCCGAGATGGTGCCTATCTGGGAACCTGAAAAACCGAGGTGATAACAGTAAAGGTTGAAATAGGGCAGGAATACCCCCATCACCCCGAAATAGATAAAATACTGGGCTGAAAGGATATGATCTGTGCGCATGGGGCCATGATAGTCAAAGGCCCTCAAGATCTCAACGAATTTCGTAAAAAGGAGATTGCCCCCTTGCCGGCAGAAGGCATCAATAGTCTAAGGACCGGTCCCTAACAGGCTGTTGAAAACCACTCTACTCGATATTGACTTCCACTTGCTTCGGTTTTTCTTCTTCGGGTTTCGGTATTTCTATGGTCAGAACTCCGTTTTTGAAGGTGGCCTTGATCGATTCGGGGTCAATCATGGATCGCAGGCTGAAAGAACGGTGAAAAGTTCCACAGGTCCTTTCTTTCCGGAAGTAGGCTTCTTCCGGCACGCCGACTTCCTCCTTGCGCTGACCTTTCAAAGTCAGGACGTTCTCTTTTATCTCGACCGATATATCCTCTTTCTCAAGTCCCGGCAGATCTACTTTGATAACTACTCCTTCGTTATTTTCATAGATGTCCACACTGGGCTGCCAGGCGCACAGGGACACTTCCGTCTCCGATTGGCTTTGGGGAAAAGCATCTTCGAAAAGACGGTTTATCCTGTCCTGCAAGGCGGTCATATTGCGAAACGGATCCCATCTGACTACTGTCATCACGCACCTCCTTCATGTTTGGCTCGTTTGACCAGAAATTTAATCATATGCCTTTGGTTGTCAAGCCAGTCGCTCCCGGCAGGCAGATAGAGGGTCACCCTGAAATCCAGCGCCGGTGGCACAACTTGACGGTATCTTCCAACCGCTCTTCTGCCACCAGGATCGAAATACGAAAAGAGGTGGTGGCCACACCGGCTATCCGGATGCCGTTGCGCTCCAGAAGGGCAAGGGTCCTGAGAAGGGTGGTGTTGTTGCGCATGAGCCCTTCTCCTATCAGGGAAACCGCCGCCAGGCCTTCTTCAAAAGCAATAGCGTCACCGAAGCGTTCTTCAAGCCCCGACCTTATCTTTTCCCAGCCGTAGACATCAGACCCGGCAACGACGAAAGAAACCTTCGAGCCGGACCGGCCCTGCCGGGCTTCGATTGCATTGACCTCTTTTATGGGCACCTGCTCCTTTTCCAGCACGGCCGCGGCCTGTTTGAAGGTTGCGAGGGCGTCCCGGGCCTCGATCCTGACCAGGGCGACCCGGCGCTGGCTGACGACGGCAACAACTCCCAGCAAAGCCCCGGGAGAAAACCTGCGGATGACCGTCTGGCGGCCCGTCCCGAATGTGGACCGGGCATAGACGGCGATCTGTTTCTGCTTGGCAAACTGGACTGCATGGGCGTTGAGTACCTTGGCGCCTGAAGTACTCATCTCCTGCATGACCGGATAGCTCAGTTCCGGAAGGTGGCGGGCCTCGTCGACCAGGGCCGGGTCTGTGGAATATACCCCGTCAACGTCCGAGTAGATTTCACAACGCTCGGCGTCGAGGGCCGCCGCCAGCGCCACGGCGGTAGTATCCGATCCCCCGCGGCCCAGGGTCGTGATATCCCGCTTGTAGCTTACTCCCTGGAATCCTCCCACGATAACCACCTTGCCACGGGCCAGTTCATCCTGGACCCTGAAAGGACGGACCTCTATCACCTGGGCATCGGTGTGACGATCGTTGGTGATGATGCCTGCCTGTGAGCCCGTAAGCGAAACTGCGGCCAGGCCTTTGGCGTTCAGGGCCATGCTGAGCAAGGCCATCGTTATCCGCTCCCCGGTGGAAAGGAGCATGTCCATTTCACGCCGCGGCGGATTGTCCGATATCTCCCTGGCCATGGACACCAGCTTGTCGGTGGTCTTGCCCATGGCCGATACAACCACCGCCACGTCGAATCCCCTCGATTTTACTGCTGCAATCATGCCGGCCACGTGTCGCAGCTTCTCGAGATCAGCCACACTGGAACCGCCGAATTTCATCACGATGCAAGCCATAACAAGCGCCCCCCGCTGCAATTTTCTGGATTGCGGCACTATAGGAACGGCTATCTGCCGCTGTCAACAGGAATGACTGGTTCCAACTTGTCCGTGTCACATTG
This sequence comes from Desulfobacteraceae bacterium, assembly GCA_027031325.1. Classification (GTDB taxonomy): domain Bacteria; phylum Desulfobacterota; class Desulfobacteria; order Desulfobacterales; family Desulfosarcinaceae; genus JALVQM01. The sequence continues at coordinate 5,363 of JALVRI010000278.1, read as the reverse complement.
GGCTTGACATATGGAGGTTGATCAGCTAAAGGTTGTTTCTATGAAAAAGAACATCGCAAACAACGGCAGTGCAAACAATCGGTGGCGTCCCTGAGGGGCGGGTGCCGGGTATTCCAAACCGCAATTGCTGCCCGCCGGATGAAGTTGTCCGGCGGGCTTTTGTTTGCGGCTCAAATTCAGCTCAAGGAGGCTTGAAAATGTTCCAGAAACAAATTCTGCTACCCCAGGACCAGATTCCGCGCCAGTGGTACAATATCCTGGCCGACATCAAGATAAATCCACCCCTCGGCCCTGACGGCAACCCGGTCAAACCTGAGGACCTGGCACCGGTATTTCCCATGAACCTGATCGAGCAGGAAGTCAGTACCGAGCGCTGGATCGACATACCCGAGCCGGTTCTCGATGTTCTGGCCATGTGGCGTCCTTCGCCCCTGATCCGGGCCAATGCTTTTGAAAAGGCTCTCGACACACCGGCCCGGATCTACTTCAAGTACGAGGGAGTGAGTCCTCCCGGAAGCCACAAACCCAATACGGCCGTCGCCCAGGCCTATTACAACAAGGTCTTCGGAATCGAGAACATGACCACCGAAACCGGGGCCGGCCAATGGGGCAGCGCCCTTTCTTTCGCCTGCTCTCAATTCGGCCTGAACTGCAAGGTCTTCATGGTGCGGGTCAGTTTCGACCAGAAACCCTATCGCAAGGCCATGATGGAAGCCTGGGGCGGCACCTGCATCGCCAGCCCCAGCCAGGAGACAAAGGCCGGCCGCGACGCTCTCCAGCGCGACCCGGAGACCCCCGGGAGCCTTGGGATAGCCATCAGCGAAGCCATCGAAGCCGCCGTGGCCGACACCAGCGGCAAGACCCGCTACAGCCTCGGCAGTGTTCTCAACCACGTACTTCTCCACCAGACGATCATAGGCCTGGAAGCCAGGAAGCAATTCGGAATGATCGATGCCTACCCGGATATAATCATCGGCTGTGCCGGAGGCGGCAGCAATTTCGCCGGCCTGGCCTTTCCCTTCGTCTACGACAAGCTTTCCGGCCGGCAAGTGGAAATTTACCCTGTCGAGCCCAAGGCCTGTCCCTCAATGACCCGGGGGCCATTTGTCTACGACCATGGCGACACTTCAGGCTATACGCCCCTGTTGCCGATGCACAGTCTCGGACATGCCTTCGTGCCGGCCCCCATCCATGCCGGCGGCCTGCGTTACCACGGCATGGCGCCCACAGTCAGCCAGTTGGCCGAGGAAGGGATCATCGAGCCCAAGTCCGTCGGCCAACTTGAATCCTACAAGGCCGGGGTGCTGTGGGCCCGCACCGAAGGTATCATCCCGGCCCCGGAAACCACCAACGCCCTGGCCCAAGTCGTCAAGGAGGCCCAAAGAGCCAAGGATGAAGGCAGGGAAAAAATCATCCTGGTCAATTTCAGCGGCCACGGCTTGCTGGACCTGGGCGCCTATGCCAAGTATCTGGCTGGAGAGCTTACCGACTTTGCCCTGAGCGATGAAGAAATCGAACGTTCCACGGCCATTACCGCCGACTACCCGCGGCCGGAAAGGCTTAAAAATGTCTGATCTTTCTCCCCGGCCACCTGCCGACCCGCGGCGCTGCCCACGCCTGGGCGGCCCGGTAAGCTTCGCATACTGCCTCAAGACCGGCGACGGCAAGCCTTGTTTTAAAGTCTTGGACTGTTGGTGGGAAATTTTCGATGTCCGGCAGTATCTGCGCCAAACCCTGGCGGAAGATGAGCTGGCGGCCCTGGCCGCCAGCCGGCCGCAACCCAAAGTAACCAGCCTGGTGGAAATGATCCGCCAGGCCAGGCAACGTCTCCAAGACCGCCCGAACGAACCTGGAGCAAGGCAATCCTCAGGTGAGATAGACCCTGGGGACCCTGGCGGTCAAAGCTGAAACCACCTCGTAGTTGATGGTGTTCATCAGGGCAGCCACCTGGTCGGCGCTGATTTCCTCTTTTGCCTGGGTGCCGATCAGGACTACTTCGTCACCAACGGCAACGCCCGGAATGTGCCCCACATCCAGCATGGTCAGATCCATGCATACCCGGCCCACGACCGGAGCAACGCGGCCCCGCACCAGCATCCGGCCGCAATTGGACAAGGCGCGGCTGTAACCGTCGGCGTAACCTACGGCTACTGTTGCTATTGTGGTAGGCTTTGGGCTGCGCCAGGTGCTGCCGTAGCTGACGGCAAAGCCGGCCGGCACCTGTTTCAGATGGACGATAGTGGACTTCAGGGTCATGGCCGGTTTAAGTTCTACACGCCGCCTGTCGACTTCGTCCGAAGGATATAGCCCGTAAACGGAGATTCCGGCCCGCACCATGTCCAGGTGGGTTTCGGGCATATCGATTATCGCCCCGCTGTTGGCCGCATGGCGCAGGTTTACTTTTAGACCGGATTGCTCCATGAACTTCAAGAAACGATCGAACCGCCGGAACTGCAGCCGGGCAAACTCCTTGGCCGCACTGTCGGCCGAGGCGAAATGGGTGAAGACACCCTCCAGGACCAGCTCCTGCAAGGTTTGAATACGGCCGACCTCGGCCACTGCCGCTTGCGGCGGATCGTCCTGAACCACTATGCCCAGCCTCCCCATCCCGGTATCAATCTTGGCATGGACCCTTATCTGCTTGCCGGCAGGAACGTGGGCCGCCAGGTCACGGGCCGCCTCATAGCTTGAGACGCTGGCAGTCAGTCCGTAGGCGGCCAGCTTGGGCGCCCAGTGACCCGCAGTGGGGCCGAAAATCAGGATGGAGGCCCCGATACCGGCCCGGCGCAGCTCGATCCCTTCTTCGATCCGGGCCACCCCCAGGGCATCGGCACCGCTTGCCAGGGCGACCCTGGAAACCTCCACCGCCCCGTGACCATAACCGTTGGCCTTGACCGCCACCATCAGGCGCGCCCCGGGGTCGGTTATCCGGCGCAATGCCTGTACGTTCGCCGCAATGGCCTTCAAATCCACTGTAGCCTTCACCGAGCCGCCGATATTATCCATGCCTGCCCCGCTTTGCTTCCCGGACCATGGATGCCGATGAAAGCAAGCCCCCTGATCCTTGCAAGATTACGGTTTCAGGTTTAAATAAAACGGAGCCGATTGTAAACTATCAATTTGGGCAGGGCTGTTTCCGGCCCGGGTACCGCTGCCGGTATCCCGGGCCGAACAAGAGAAGGAGGCAACGAGGGGGAATCAAAGCACCTGGTCGGCCGGCACGTAATCAAGTCCAAAGGCTTCGGCCACGGCCTTGTATGTGATTTTTCCATCCACGACATTGAGTCCCAGCCGTATTTCCCGGTTATCGCGACAGGCGTTCCGCCAGCCCTTGTCGGCAAGCTCCAAAGCATACGGCAAGGTAGCATTCGTAAGCGCCAGGGTCGAAGTCTTGGCCACCGCCCCGGGCATATTGGCCACGCAGTAATGAACGATTCCGTCGACCACATAGGTCGGCTCGGCATGGGTGGTCGGCCGGGAGGTTTCAAAACAGCCACCCTGGTCGATGGCCACATCCACCAGGACTGTTCCCGGGCGCATACTTTTAAGCATCCGGCGCGTAATCAGCTTGGGAGCCTTGGCGCCCGGTATCAAGACGGCACCGATTATCACGTCCGCCTCGGGCAGCAGCCTTCGCAAGGTCGAGGGTGAAGACATGAGTAAGAAGCAATTGCCCGGCATCACGTCCGCCAGGTAACGCAGCCGGCTCAGGCTCTTGTCCAGCAGATAAACCTTGGCCCCCAAGCCGCAAGCCATCTTGGCGGCATTGGTGCCCACGACGCCGCCGCCGATGACCACCACGGTTCCCGGTTCGACTCCCGGCACACCGCCCAACAGGATCCCGTGGCCGCCCTGGGCCATTTCAAGGTACTTGGCTCCCTGCTGGGCGGCCATCCGGCCGGCGACCTCGCTCATGGGGGTCAGCAACGGCAGGCTGCCGTCCGGCTTTTGGATGGTCTCATAAGCTATGCAGACGGCCTTGCTGGCCATGAGCTTGCGGGTGAGTTCCTCGGCCGCTGCCAGATGGAGGTAGGTGAAAACAACCTGGCCGGGACGGATCAAATCATATTCCGGCGGTAAGGGCTCCTTGACATGCATGACCATTTCGGAACGCTGGTAAACTTCACCGGCCGTACTTACAATCTCGGCCCCGGCCGCCGTATAATCCCGGTCGCTGAACCCACTGCCCACACCGGCGTTTTTTTCCACCAAAACCGTGTGACCGTTTTCCCGCATGGCCTCCACCCCGGCCGGGGTCATGGCCACCCGGTTCTCCTCCGGCTTTATCTCTTTAAGTATGCCTACAATCATGTCTGCCTCCTGAATTGATAACTGCCCGATTGAAAAGCGTAAAACTTTCATCCCGGATTATGCACTTCAAATGCCTTTGCCCGCCCTCCGCCCCGCATCTTCGCCAAACCCGCGGGCTGCAAAATCCGGGTTCAACCGCCCTGAATGACCTGATGCAATTATCGGGCCGCATTTGGCGCAAGTGAAAACAAACCGCCAAGCCATGCATTTTGAAAATCTTTCCAAGTGGTTAAAATGACAAGCCCTGCAATCCAGGCAAGAAGGGAGCAACTTGCTTACGGGGAGGGCGGGACGGACTGGCAATTTATTGGACCAGTACTGCCGACACTTCGCCAAACTGTTTGGGCGACCACATTTTTTGTATTTAGTTTTCGATGCTTAACAGGCAAGAACCACCCTGTCCGGCGGGCAAATCCGCCCTCCTTTCCCGTGGTTTGTTTTCCTACCAGTGGTTCATTTTCTTTCCATTTTTAAATCGTGGCGCCGGAGCTTGTTGAGCAAAGTGGTATGGCTTATTCCAAGCCTGCGGGCCGCCTGCCTTATGCTGGGAGCCTTATCCAGAACATGGGCCAGGATGTTGCGCTCGTAATCGGCCAGCAGCCGCCGCAGGTCGCACTCTTCCATTTCCAGGACCCGGATGCCGGGATCGGGCCGGCTTCCGGTGGCAAGCTCGAAGCTGAAGAGGATGGCATCCTGGCCGACAGGGCCAGAAGGGGTGAGGATCGCCGCCCTTTCGATAACGTTCTTCAGCTCCCTGACATTCCCGGGCCAGCGGTGGGCCGATAGTTTTTCCACGGCCCCCGGCGAGAGGGGACCGAGATCTTTTTTCAAACGGCTTTTGAGCTGGAAAAGGAAATGGTCCGCCAGCACCTTTATATCTCCCGGCCGGCGCCTTAAAGGGGGTATGTGGATCGGCAAAACGTTTATCCGGTAGTAGAGGTCTTCCCGGAAAAGTTTCTCCTCCACCAGCCGTTCCAGGTTACGGTTGGTGGCGGTGATTATCCGTGCGTCGATGGGGATCTCGGCGGCCCCGCCGATACGCCGCACCTTTT
>JALVRI010000277.1 GCA_027031325.1 Desulfobacteraceae bacterium | reverse complement strand
GCCGGCATGACTTTCGAACTCTGAAAGCCGGAGGGACAAGTTGACTATGGTTTGAAATCTGGAGACCGGCGGGTCTCCTTTTGGTTGTAAAAGGGACGGGTGTGGCATGGAAGAATTGATCCACCAGGCGGCCGAAATTCTGGCTGCCAAGAAAAACGTGGTGGCTCTGACCGGGGCCGGAATCTCGGTCGAAAGCGGTATTCCTCCCTTCAGGGGTAAGGGCGGGCTCTGGGAAAAGATCGACCCGATGAAGTACGCCCATATCGATGCTTTCATCAAGGATCCGGCCGAGGTCTGGGATGTGCTGATCAAGTCGATGAAGGAGGTCCTGGACCGTGCCCGGCCCAATGCCGCCCACAAGGCCCTTTTCCGGCTGGAACGGGCCGGGATTCTGAAGACGATCATAACCCAGAATGTCGATGGATTGCATCAGGCGGCCGGAAGTAAGGATGTCATCGAGTTTCACGGAAGCTTCGCAGTCCAGCGCTGCATGGATTGCCACGCCACCTTTGAGACCGGCAGCCTGAAGCTGGACAGTCTGCCTCCCATGTGCCAGTGCGGTGGAATCCTGCGGCCGGATGTGGTTTTTTTCGGTGAGCTGATTCCACCCAACCACTTGAAAAGGTCCCAACTGCTGGCCGCCGGCTGTGACGCCATGCTGGTTATCGGCACCTCGGCCACTGTCGAGCCGGCCGCGTACATGCCGGTGATTGCCAAGCGCAGTGGGGCGGTGGTGATCGAGGTCAACCCGGAGCCGACACCACTTACCCGCCTGGCCGATATGGCCCTGATGGGCAAGGCCGGAAAAGTTATGAGCCTGTTGGCAGAAGAAGTGGAAAAACTGATCCGGCAGTGGTAGTTGCGAGGCTTCAACACCCCTTGAAAAGGAAGCAATGGATACACCCGGTCTGAAGTCCCTTTCCGAAAACGGGCTCCCGCCCGATTCCCTGGTTATTGAAATCGAGCTGCCGGAGCCGTCGTTGGCCGACAACACGGCGGATGCGGACAGGCTCCTGCGTTCTGTTGCGGCTGCCGTCGGCACCAACGAGCTTGCAATCGATTTGAACCTGGTGCGCCGCTTGCCGGCCCTGTTGCGGGAAAGCGGCTACCGTGTCAAAGCCCTGGTCTTTGCAACCGGCAAGGGGTTCCGGGTCATCCACGTGGCCCCGGCCCGCCGAACCGATCAGATCTGCGGGCTGGCGGTAGACCTGGGCACAACCAGAGTTGTTCTTAGGCTGGTGGACCTTGAGGCCGGGAAGGCTCTGGCGGAAACCGGACTGGACAATCCCCAACTGGAGGTGGGGCCGGATGTTTTGGCCCGGATTCACCACGCGGCCGAGCCCCAAGGGCTTGACCACTTGAACAGCCTGATAATCGATGGTTTGAACCGGCAGATCACGGCCCTTGCCGGCAGGGTCGGGGTCAACCGCCGGCAGATCCAGATCATGACCGTTGCCGGCAACACCGCCATGACCCATCTCTTCCTGGGCCTTGATCCGCGCTGGATAATCCGGGAGCCGTACATACCGGCAGTCAACCGTCCAGGTCTGGTGCGGGCGGTGGATCTCGGCCTCGAGCTTGCGCCCGGGGCCATGGTGTATCCTTTTCCCAACGTGGGCAGCTACTTTGGCGGCGACTTGTTGGCCGGGATAGTCTTTGCCGGGCTCCATGAGC
>JALVRI010000276.1 GCA_027031325.1 Desulfobacteraceae bacterium | reverse complement strand
CCGAAGTGGGCCAGGCCCAGGGCGTCGACGGAAAGCTGCCTGCGCTCACCGGTGCGCCAGTTCAAAAAGAAACTGCCGCCTTCGTCGGCCGCCATGATCCAGGCGCCGTCGTGCATCCAGGCCAGGCGGTCCAGAGCCAGTCGATGGATACGGGCCTTGGGAGCCTCGGCCGGGTTGTCCGGCCCGCTGCCGCCTGACACCGGATCGGCCTCGCGGGCGCAAAGCGACAAGGCCACCTTCGCGGCTTGCTTCAGCACCTGCTCAAGTCCCTGCCAGACAAGCTCCACCGTCTTTGCGGCCACGTCGGCTTTTCCATAATCCAGGCCAACCACCTCCGGGGTGATATCGTTTCCATCCCCAAGGGTCGTTGCCCGGGCAGGCGCGTATGCTTTGCCGTCGACCAGCAGGGCCACGGCGTCCAGCTCGGCCACACGCGTGCCCACGTGCTGAATGCGCAGCCGGAAATCTCCGGATTCAGGATCAAGGATCAGCGCGGAAGGATCCAGGTCCAGCCGGCGGGTGGACATGGCCGGGCCGAAATGCATCACCCCCTGCTCCATCCAGGTGCCCGGCTGGGGTCGGCTGAAGATATGAAACGACCAGGGAGCCTGATAGATACAGATGAAATTGGCCCTTTCCAGGGGCAGTGAAGCCGCCTGGTTTCCGGCGGCATCGATTACCAGGAGCCGACCCCGGTAGGTACAACTGTCCACCGCCTCCGCCAGGTAGTCGGCAAAGGCCAGTCGCCTGCCGTCCGGGCTCCAGGCAAGCTCGCCCATGGAATCGTTGATGTCGTCTTGGGTAAGAAAGAACCAGGGACAGTTGGCAAACCGGCCTTTATAGACGGTCCGGCGGTTGCCCTGGTTGTCACACAAGTCCACCTTCCAGTATCCAAAACCGGGCTGCCAGCCCAGGTAGGCGTCGCCACCGTTTTGCCGCACGGCAGTTGTACGGTAGATCAAGGCAAACCGGCCGCCCGCCGGGCTGATGGCAACCTGTCGGATGCGCTCCACTTCCTGAAGGCCTTCTACCTCACGGGCCGTTCCGGCGGCCGCATCCAGGATCGTGACCGACCATTGGCCGAAGCGGTCGAAACCCCACTCTTCGAAGCCTTCCAGGGGATCGGCCGGTGTTCTGGCTTTGTCATCCTCTGCCTTGTCCACCAGCAGCAGGTGGGTGGCATCCAGCCAGGCCAGGGTGTCGACCATGCGGTCCTGGGGAACGGTGTACAGGTCCGCAGGCGCGCCGGAGCCGTCCCAAACGGCGATCCGCGTCCCACCGTCCCATGCCGTGACGGCAAGACGCCGGGCGTCCGGTGACCACAAGATGCGGTCCGCCTGCCGCCATCCGTCCAGGGCCAGGCTTGCGGCCTGACCGCCGGTGGTGGGCACCAGTCGCAACTGCAGCTGCGATGTGCCGGCCGCCGAATCGGTCTTTTCCACCAGATAGGCCAGGGTCTTTCCATCCGGAGAGCAGGCCGCCGGCGACAACAAGTGCTCGCTGACAGGTGCCGGCTGCCCATCGGGCTGCACTTGCACCAACCTGTCGACCAGCACCGCATCCCGGCCCCAGGGAGAAGCCGCCCAAAGCTGGGTTTGCCATATCTTGCCGTCGGCTGCCTCCTTGTTGACGGCAAACAGCACCCGGTTGGTTTCAGGCGCCACGATGAAATAATCTTTTCCCAGGTCGGCGGGGCGATAGGCAAAGCTGCCGGCATCCGGGTCGGGAAAGGCGGTGGGCGTGATACGCACAGGACGGCCGCCGTCCGGAGAAACAGTGTACAGGGCCGGTTCGGCAAAGCCGTTGTCCGGAGCTTTGTCCAGTAACACCACCAGGGCGCTGTCGTCCGAAAGCCAGTGATGGGCGATCACGCCCGGGTACGAACAGGTGAGGTTGGTTACGGCCAGGTAGCGGCTGCCCATGGCCTCGGCCAGGGACGAAAGGTTGTTGTCCACGACCACCGGCAACATGGCCAGTAGCTGGCCGTACGGCCCGATGACCTGGATCTGGTAGCTGCCGTCAGGAACGATATGGCCGTCGTCGTCCCGGCCGTCCCAGAAAATCGTAGTACCGGAGGTGCCCTTCAGTTCAGGGCCGGAAAAAACGCGCACCGTCTGGCCGTAAGAATCGACCACCACTACCTGCACGTCGGCCGGATTCGGGAGGCGGAAGGAAAAGCTGGTTCCACCCTGGCCGCCGGCACCGGCCAGGGTCATCACCGGATCACTGAGCCACAGGTCGGCGTTTTGGACGCCTACCGTCCGCCTGGCGACGTTGTTGTTCAGGTCCTGCTCCCGCACCTGGGCCTGGGGATTGACCCTCACCGTCAGGGTTCGGGCCCCGGGCCGGCCGGTTGTATCGAAATGCAAGACAGCGGCCTGATGGCTGTGGGCGTCGATGCCCGCCAGGGTTGCGCTGTCCACGATGCCGCCGGCATCTTCCAAGACCAGCGGTACGTTCAACGCCCGCTGCCCTCCTTCGTTGCGCACGGTTACGGTCACCTGCACCAGCTGGCCTTCACTGGGGGCACCCGGATCGAGCCTGATCGAGCCGGCATCCACGGCAAGGTCCGGCAGGCTGACGATGTCGACCAACACAAAGGCCGCGTTGTTGCTTTCATCGGACTCGTCAAGCCGGTTGTCCGGATCGGCGATCACGTCCACCAGCCAGCGGTCTTTGACCCGCACCTCGGGCCAGGCGATGGCAACCTGCCGGCTTTGTCCTGCCTGCAATGAAGGAATGGTGACGGTGTTGATCACCAACGGTTTCATGCCGGCCCGGTGACGCGCCAGGGCAAGGGAGACGTCCCGGGCCTCGCTGCCGCCCCGGTTGGACACGGTCACCCGGACCGTGGCCGCCTGCCCCTGTAGCGGGCTCTGCGGTTCCAGGAGGATATCGGCGGCTGCCACATGCACGTCCGGCCGGGGGTCGCCCAGGACGGTCAGGATTCCATTGGCCTGGTTGTTGGTTTCATCCAGTTCGGCAAAAGCGTTGTCCGGATCCACCACGGCCGCCACGGCCATGTCGCGGCCCACCTGGTCGGCGATCCACTGAACCGAGGCCCTCACCCTTCCGGCAGGCGGCAGGTCCACCTTGGTGCTTGCCGCCAGTTTCCGCCGGGGTCCACTGCCCACGAAGAAAGACACCGGCAGGGAAAAGGCCGGCCGTGTGCCTCTGTTGACCACGCTTACGGCCATGGAAACCGGCTGGCCCTCCTGCACCGAGGCCGGTGAAACCTCCAGTTCGGCATCGGTGACGGCAAAATCGTAGCTGGGGTTACTTTGGATCTGCTTTATGGCCAGGTTGTTGGTTTCGCGGATCTCGGCGATGGCATCGTCCGGGTCGGCCACCAGCCAGTAGCGGTGGAACCCGCCCTTTTTGATCACAAAGTCGAAGCTGACCGTGGCGCTTGACTCGGCCGGCACGTCCAGCACCTTTTCAGCGACCTTGTCGGCCTCCTGGATACCGTCGGCATACAAGGCCACCACGGCCCCGGTGGCCGGAACCAGTCCCCGGTTGGCCACCGTGGCCGTCAGGGTCATGGCCTGGGGAAAGTGTGAGATGGCCGCCGGTGAAAGGTCGATGTCGGCGGTCTGGACGGCAAGATCCGGGCGATCGTTGGTTGCGTATAAGGCGCGCACGGCAAGGGCCGTCTGGTAGACAGATCCGTACCAACTGTCGTCCTCGGCCTGTTGGGCCAGCAGGTAGTTGACGGCCCGGCTGCGGGCATCCGCCGGAGCCTTCAGGGCGGTTGTGGCCAGCAGGCAGAGGGCTGTTTCGTATACCGTGGAACTTTCGGCACCAAAACCCCCGTCTGCCTGCTGCCGGTCCATCAACCAGCCTAGACCTGCCGGAATGCACGCGGCCGCGGCCGGCCGCTGTTGCAGGTACCCCAGGGCATGGAGAACCATGGCGGTATCACGTACCGTGTGGTCCTGGTCGGTGGCATTCCAGCTGCCGTTAGGCTGTTGGCCGGCGGCCAGGAAGGCCACGGCCCTGTCCAGGCTGTCGGCGGTATCGATCCCGCTGGCCACCAGGGCCGTGGCAGCCAACGCCGTGTCCAGGGGGTTGCTGGCAAAGCCCTCCTGCGCCCCCCATCCGCCGTCGGTGTTTTGGCGGGAAAGCAATTGCTGAACTGCTTGTTCCGGGTCTGTCCCGGGCAGGGCCAGGACCTGAATCTTGCGGGCCAGGTAGTCGTTGTTTTCCGGCAGGTATCCGTCCATCCACTTTGTGCCGGCGGCCACTGCTTCCGCCCTGCCGCCTGCCATTGACAGGGCCAGCACCGCCTCGGCCGTGTCCCGGGGCAGGGTGCGCGGATCGTCTCCCCAGGCCCCGGAAGCCTGCTGGTGGGCCACCAGCCATTGAACCGCCCCGGAGACCTGGGGCGGCTCGGGTCGCGCAGCAGCTTCAGGATCGTCGATGGACGGATTTTCCGGCAGGCTGTCAAACACAGTTGTATCAAAGCGCACAACGGCCCGGCCGTCGGTCAGGGCGGCAAACCACGGCACCCATCCGTGCATCACGGACCGCACCCGGTCAAGGTCCGCCGGGTCGAAGGTATCCGGACGTACCAGCAGGATACACCCCAGTCTAAACTCCTTCTGGGAATGGGCTGCATCGGGAAGACGGGGCCCTTCGGCGGCGATGATGTCGTCGATGGTGACGGTTTGGGCCGTGCCCTCGATGGTCACGCCGGGCTCGGGCAACCGGTTCGGATCCACCTGATCGTTTTGGATCAGGATCATGGGCGGCACCTGCTCCTTTGACACCAGGCCCATGAGGTACAGGTCGAGGGGGCTGTAGTACTTTTGTCCCTGCTTGCTGGTGAAGGTGCCGTCGCCGTTGGCCTGCCAGAGGTTGCCGCATTGTACCGAGCCGCGGCTGTCGAGCAAAAAGCTCCAATGACTGTCTTCGCGGCCGATCAGGGCCTTGCTGGCCGGCTGCCCCGGCTTCCGGAAGCTGACGTAAGCCGCCCAGCGGTGCAAAAACTCGTGACTGAGGGTGGTCATGGTTAAGCTGAATTTCTTATCCATGGGGTCGACGGCCATCTTGTCCAGGGCGCCCATGTCGATGGTGCCCTGCAGCCTGCCGGCACTGCCGTACTGCCCGGAAAAGTCGAACAGTTCCTTGCCGATGCCCTCAACGTTGTTCCGTACGTGGTTGTAGAAGGCTAGAACTTCTTCTTTCGGCATGCGAAAATCGAAGTTGGTGAAGATGACGATGAAGTCGAACTCGTCCGGCCGATGAGCATAAAAGGCCCGGGTGACCTGCTGGCGGGCAAGGGCTGTTTCTTCGCCGAAAAAGTCGGCGTCATAGGGGCCTTCGGCCTCCAAAACGAGAATGTCTCCCGCGTCCCGGACAAAGGCCACCTCAAGGGCCAGAGCCCGGCCGAAGGAAAGAAAAACAACCAGAAGCAGGGCGGCCAAGGCCGCCGCCCGCCACCACCGTGAGGCCTGGAATGTGTTGCCTCGCTCCATGGGACACTCCCCCACTTTTGCTGAATTCGCCTTGCGCGCAGCGGCATCCGGACCTGCTAGGGGCTGTAGCTGGGCACCTGGTGAACCTCGGATTCGGCCGGCAGGCCGCCGACTTTGACCAGCTTCTGCTTCCCCTTTTCCAGCACCACCAGCCAGTAGGCACCCTGGCTTCCGTCTTCGGGCCGCACTACGATACGGTTGCGCTCAACCCGTACTACGGTGCCCAGCGTGTCAAACCGGTCGCCCACGCCCACGACCTCCAGGCGCCCCTTACCGGTGCGCACCAGCGCCACCCGGTCAGAGGCGACGATGCGGATCACCTTCCAGGACGGCTGCTGGCAAAAGGCCGCCTGCACCCACACCACCAGCCCGGCGGCCACCAGGGCCGCCGGGACAGCAAGCCTGCTCATTTGTCTTCTCCTGTTTTGAATGTCTTTTTCTCCGGCAGAGACCGGGGAACCCGGGCCGGTACATGTGTAGAGATGGATCAACCCCTGCCCGGACCATCGGACTGGACGTCGATGCGGCGTATCGATGCCCGCAGATGCGATTTTTTGCGGGTTATCGCGGGAAATTGTAAATGCGGCTGAATTTTACTGCTAACATTGGATATTTTTATTTGTCAAATCCATTTTTGACGACACCTTGACTTTTTTTGTATTTTTACCGGGACATATATTTCATCCCACCGATATTGTAAAACAATCCGACGAAAGATCTTTTTTCCACAATCCGCCGCCTCCTTCTCATCGCCCGCCGTTTTTGCGTAAATTGATACGTACTTCTTTTCTTCCAGGGTGCCGTTGAGTCCGTCTGTCGGCTGCATCATCCGGGTTGAACAGCTTGGTTTTGACTTTTAGCCCCCAAAAGTTATAGACTGTCCAGCAGTGAGCCAGCATTGGCTGGCCTTGGATGGACCCTGAAAATCATCCCTGCCGCCCGACAGGATTATGTTCGCGGTGGTTTTCACAAAAGCCAAACCGACCGGAATCAGCAAATGAAACCACTGCCGGCAAGCCGGTTCCCAGCCGTCGTATTCATTCTGGCCATCCTGCTGGTCCTTGCCGCCTGCGGCGGGCCCCGCCCGGCGGCCTTGCCCGAAGACCTGGCACGCGCCCATGAAAATTTCTCACGGGCGACCATGCACTACAAGAAGGGCTGTTTCCGGCAGGCCCTGGAAGGATACCAGGCCGCCCATGAACTTTTCAGCGCCGCAGACGACCAGCGCGGTGTCGGGCTGGCCCTGGAGTCCATGGCCAACGTCTACCACGAGCTGGAGGATACAGAAAGCGCCCTGCTGCTTTACGACGAGGCCCTGGATGTATTTTCCGCAGCGGGTTTCGAAAAGGAAAGGATTTACGTCCTGGCAAACAAGGCCGCGGCCCTGGTAAGTATCGGCAAGCTGGAGCAGGCCGCCAAAGTTCTCGACCGGGCAAAAATCCTGGCCCGCCGAAACGGGTTTATGCCGGTCTTGGCCCAAAGGGTAGGCGGCCTGCTGCTTTTGCATCGCAAGCAATTCAAAGAGGCCGAAACGGTACTTGAAAAGGCCCTCCGGCAGGCGGTCGGCCCCCAGGCCGACCAATGGGCGCCGACCGCCTTTACCCTGGCCCGGGTCATGGAAGCCTCAGGACGGCAAGAGCGGGCCCTGGTGTTGTACCGCCGGGCCCTTGAGCGCGACCGCCGCCAGGGAGCCTACGACCAGGTGGCCGAAGATCTGGCTGCCCTGGGCTACTTGTACGCCGGCAGCAAAACCCCCTGCAAGGGGATCGATTTTTTCAAGCGCGCAGCCAAGATCGAGGCCCTGCTGGGACGCTCGGCCAAAGCGGCCGATCTGGCCGAGCGCCTGGAGGATCTTGCCCGGACCTGCGGAACCGACTCCACGGCGGCCGATTTTTTCATCTCGAAATGGGCCGGCGGCCAATCCCTGATCAATATCTGCCGCTAGCACTGACATTCCTGTATCCCGGATTATGCACTTCAAATGCCTGAAAAGCTGCAAAATCCGGGTTCCAACCTTACTTTTCCGCGGGCAAGTGGGCCGGCACCCGGGCCATGAGGTCCTGCAAGGTCTCCAAAAGATGGGGAGGGGGTTGTTTCCAGCTGGGATGGAGAGCCTTGGCATCATGCCAGACAAAATCCACCAGCTCGTATCGTTCGGCAATCACATGTTCCTTGGCTGTCCCATAGCGGGTCTGGGGATAGTATTCCACGAAAAGCGTCCGCTGGGGATCCAGCTTGAAACGCTCCACCACCTGGGTGGCGATGTGGCTGGCGCAGGACTTTACCGTCACCCGCTTGAGAGAGGGCCCGTCGTAGGGAATATCGGAAACTACCACCACGATCGGTTTCAGGAAGGAAAGTTTTTCCGGGCCACGGTCTGACAGATCGAAAATCCGTAAACGGCAGCGGCCGGAAGCAAGGTTAAACTTCCCGCCCCAGCCCTGCCAACTGAAAACATCATCGAAGATAACCATGGCCGCCCCCGGTTTGTATGGATATAATGTGTAAATTAATACCTGGTAAGCGTGCTGTAAACCTTGACCAGTTTGTCGGGCAAGTCGAGAACGTCCTCGATGACGTAATGTCTTTGGCGGCCGTACAACTCGTCAAGCCTCGGATCACTGCCCATGTTGACGGTAACCGCCCTGACATGAATCAGCCGGGCGGCAGCCTCCTGGACCGCCTTGCGGGTATCTGCGATGGCATAGTCGTGCTTGTAGTCCTGGTCGTTGGGGAAACCGTCACCAACGACAATCAGCAACCTGACCCTGGCCGGAACGCCCGCCAGCAAGGAAGCGGCATGCCGCAGGGCGGCTCCCATCCTGGTGTTGCGCTGGGGGGACATGGCCGAGATCCTGGCCTTTACCTCCCGGTTCAGGGGTTCTCCGAAATCCTTGATCCGGAAATAGTCCACCGCCAGGGGGCCGGTTCCTGAAAAACCGGCAATGGCGTAATTGTCACCGACAACTTCCAGGGCTTCGCAAAAAACCACCAGGGCCTGTTTTTCCACCTCCATCACCGAGCATCTCCCGCTTGCCACCGCGTTGGCCGTTGAGCGTGACATGTCCACCAGCAATAGTACCGCCACGTCGCGCTCCTGCTTGAGACGCTTGATGAAAATCCTTTCCGAGGCCTGACGCCGGCAGCGCCGGTCAACGGCGTATTCGATCAGGGCCCGGTAATCCAGGCAGTCTCCTTCGCTCCATGGTCTCAGCCGGCTCAGTCCTTCCGGTTTCAAACGCTCGAAGGCTGCCCGCACCCTTGCCACAAGCCCCCCGTGTTCCATAAGGGTCCGGTCGTAAAAGCCGTCTTCCCCCGGGGCCGCCGGTTTTCTTTCCTGCACCCTGGCATGATCATGGAGGTAATCGTCCAGGTAACAATCCCATTCCGGGTAATAGAAAGCCGGCCCGCCCGGATTCGGACCGTCCGCCGAAGAGTCGTTGCGCAAGCCTGCAAGGATACCTTCAAGATCGCCGGCAGATGCCGGGACGATTTTTTTGCCGGCCTCCTGAGCTGTCGTATTGCGGCTGCCGTTTTGGATAAGTTCCGCCAGTTGCCGCCCGCTGGGATTGCCGCCGCTTGCCACAAGCAACTTCTTGAGATCAGATTTGTAAACCCTGATGCCCCTTGCAGCCAGCAAGTCCTTCACCTCGGCCGCCTTGCGATCGTACTCCGGCCAGGCACTTGCCGCCCGGCGCCAGTCCACCCGCCAGCCAAGCGGAAACTTCAGCGGCCGGTAAACTCCACCTTCCAGCCGGCAACGGCCTGCAAGCCACGTTTCAACCTGCCGGTAAGAGCGCCATACCGCTGCGGCGCTGTCCTCGACTTCAGCGATCCTGCCCGCAGCCTTTTCCAGTTGCCCGCTCAAACCCGCTGGAATGTCCCGGGACACCTCCTCCTGTTCCATCCCCAGCACAAGGCGGCGGTACAAAGGCCAGAGGGGGTGGAGAGGCTGCCGGCGGCGGGAAAGCTTTTCCGCCCCGAGTAAAAGAAAAGGCCGGCTGCGCTTTACAAGACCGGGATAATGTATGGCGGCAAGCCGCATGATGCGCAAGTGTTCAAAGAAGGTGATCAGGTCCGCCGCCAGGTCAGGGTAACTGAAAAGGCGGCAAAAAATTTCCATCGAACAAGCCTGGCCAGAGGTGCTTTGGGTTTGACCGCCGAAGTCGATGGCGTGCCTGTCAGCCACCTTGTCGAGGTCCAGATCGAAAGTTCCGAACTCGTAATAACAAGCCTCCAGCCGCACCAGTGTCTTGGCCAGGGCCAGGTTGGAATCAAAGTCGGGCAGTATATCAAGCGGGTCTGCCAGCAGCACCTGCCTTCCGTTGGAGGCCACCATTTCATCGCCACCTGGTTCTGTACCGGTCAAGGGAGCTATTGTCAGAGGCAAACCTGTCCTTGCCTGCAAATAACCGTCCAGGCGGGCCTTGACCATGCCCAGATCGACTGCCGTCTGGAGACTGCGGGCCAGTTGGCGCGCGTCGGCCGCCTCCAGGGCCAGGAAACGCCGCCCGCCCGAAAAGCGGCGTTCCAGGCGCCGGACAGCCCGGTCCAGGAACAAGGCCAGGGCTTTCTGGTCCAGCAAGGCCAATCCCTTCTCCAGCCCCTGGATGTAATCGTCAACCAGTTCAACGTCCCGCTCCACAAGACGGATCATCTGGCGGATCTGAAAGTGCCTGGCTGCAGGCCGCATGGAGGCAACCGCCCTGGGCACCAAATAAACCAGCCGCATGCTGCGATTGTAAGTCAGGGGATGCCGGAAAATTGCGATCAGCAGGTCGAAGTAGGCCGCGGCATCGTCCAGGCGGCCACTGCTGATCAGCCTGGCGCCAAGCTTGAGGGTTTCGGGCAGGGTATAGCTCCCCTTGGTCAGTAACACTTCTACCGTCCGGTTATACTTGCGCAAAAGGCACTTGTTACCGGAGGCGATCACCGGGGCCAGGTAGCGGGCCTGGATCAGGCCCAGGGTGGTCCCCACCCCGGCCGCCTGCCTGACCATCTTAATGAAAAGGGCCACCCGGCAGGCAGGCAGCCCGGCGGCCAACAGCCCGGCCAGGGACTGGGCCAGGCAGCGGCCGAAGGATGTTTCCAGCGTGAGGGCCCAGAGGGTATGCTCCACCAGCAGGGAAATCCTTGACCGGTCGAGTTCCGACCGGCCGGCTGCCAGTTCCCGCCGCACCAGTTCCCAGGTCGGCGGGTCGGCAAGTTTAAGCATCTCCAGGGTATTTTCCATCTTGGTTGCCGTTTCGGGGCGGCCGGACCGCTAACCGGGATTGGTTCAGCCCGGATTATGCACTTCAAATACCTGTGCTGCAAAATCCGGGTTCAGAACAGGTCATCCACCAGGTCCCCGAGGGTTTCCTGCATCTGTTCGTCGTCGCTCAGGGGAAGGCAAATGGCGCTGCGACAGGCCCGGCGGGGATCAATCCCCCGCCCGATGAGCTTGGCAGCATAGATCAGGAGCCTCGTACTGGCCCCTTCGGCCAGCCCCCGCTGTTGAATGGAACGAATCTTTGCCGCCAGGCTGACCAACCGGCCGGCGGTGGCGGCATCGACCCCCCCTTCCCGAACCACGATCAGTTCTTCCCTCTCAGGATCGGGATAGTCGAAATCAATGGCCACGAACCGCTGGCGCGTGCTGGGCTTGAGGTCCTTGACCACCGACTGGTAACCTGGATTGTAAGATATGACCATCATGAAATCGGGATGGGCCGGCAGGACCTCGGGTTTTTTATCGATATTGAGGGTGCGCCGGTCATCGGTCAGAGGATGGATCACCACCGTGGTATCCTTGCGGGCCTCCACGATCTCGTCCAGGTAGCAAATGGCGCCTATCCGCATGGCCTGGGTGAGAGGGCCGTCGCTCCAAACCGTCTGGTCGTCTTTGAGCAAAAAACGGCCGATGAGGTCACTTGCGAACAGGTCCTCATGACAGGCGATGGTTATCAGGGGACGCCCTATTTTCCAGGCCATGTACTGGACGAAGCGGGTCTTGCCGCATCCGGTCGGTCCCTTGAGCATCACCGGCAACCGGGCTTGCCAGGCGGCGGAAAAAAGCTCCACCTCCCTGCCCAGCGGCAGGTAAAAAGGTTCCTTCTCCAGGTAAAAACCGGCGGCCTGGTCACAACTCCGGTGATCTTCTGTTTTCATGCCGTTCAATTCCACGGATTTGGGGTTATCAATTTTTCAAAACCTTACCGGCATCGCATTGACATGAACTGAACAAGATCTATAATAATGGCTCAAGTCCGGCGGCCGCAGGGCCGATTTTTTTATCAATCATGAACCGTTTCTTATAACCGTTATGCAAACCGATGACAACAATCATATGATTCACCGCCTCCGGCACGGTGAAAAGCAGGTCATTCTCGTGGGCACGGCCCACGTATCACGTCAGAGCGTAGACCTGGTCCGCCGGCTGATAGAGGAGGAAAAGCCGGATACCGTCTGTGTGGAATTATGCCAGGCACGCTATCAGGCCATGCGCCGGAAGGACAATTGGCAAAATACCGACATAGTAAAGGTCATCCGGGAAAAAAAGACCTACGTCCTGCTCTCCAACCTCATCCTGGCCGCCTTTCAGCGCAGGATTGCGGCCAGGCTTGACATCCAACCCGGCCAGGAAATGCTTCAGGCCGTAGAATCGGCCGAGGCAATCGGGGCCCAAGTCCACCTGGCCGATCGTGATATTCGAACAACCTTGTCGCGCACTTTGCGGAGCCTCAGCCTCTGGCAGAAGACAAAGCTGTTTTTCCAGCTGCTTCTTTCCATCTCCGATGCCGACGACATAGACGCCGAGCAGATCGAAAAACTCAAGCGGCAGGATGTACTGGACGCCGTGCTGTCTGAAATCGGCCAGGACCTGCCGACGGTCAGGAAAACCCTGATCGACGAACGCGATCTTTACATGACGGCCAGGATTAGATCGGCTCCGGGAAGCAAAGTTTTGGCCGTGGTCGGGGCCGGTCACTTGCAGGGGATCCTGCGCCACTGGCAGGAGTCGATCGATCTCGAGCCTCTGGAGACCATTCCGCCCAAAAGCCACTGGCTGAGCCTGGCCAAGTGGATAATCCCTTTGGGTATCCTGGCTCTGCTGGCATACGGCTTTGCAGCCGGCGGATCAAGGGCGGGCCGAAACATGCTGGCCTGGTGGGTGGCTGCCAACGGTATCCTGGCCGGCCTGGGTGCCCTGGCTGCCCTGGCCCATCCGCTTACCATAGCCTCTTCGGTCCTGGCGGCGCCCCTGACATCCCTTAATCCCATGATCGCCGCCGGTTGGGTCTCAGGGCTGGTGGAAGCTTTTTCCCGCAAGCCCCAGGTGCGTGACTTTGAAACCCTCCACAAGGACATCCAGTCTTTCAAAGGGTTCTGGAAAAACAAGGTGACCCGGATCCTCCTGGTGGTGGTCTTCACCAATCTGGGAAGCTCCCTGGGAACTTTCGTGGCCCTGCCGTTGATGATGAGGGCCCTCTGAACCGGCTTCCCGGGTGCCAGGGCCTCCTTGCCGTGATTATCCTTCCTCCAGAACCTTGACCACGGTACGCTGATAGATCCGCCCGTCATCCAGGGTATGGGTCAGCTTGACCGTTTTGAGCCGCTTGCGGGCAAAGAGCTGGATACATTCCGGATAAAGCCGCCATTCCTGCTGCAACCCCTTTTGTTTGACCGTGTCGAGGCAATCACCTTCTTCGATGACAAAGGCCCGCTGGCCGATGATGGGCCCGCTGTCTTCCCCGTAGTCAATGAAATGGACCGTGCATCCGCCTACTTTGCAACCGTAACGCCAAGTGTCTCCATAACCGTCGACCCCCGGGAAAGAGGGCAGCAGGGCCGGATGGATGTTCATGATGCGGGGGTTGTCCGGGTCGGTATTGAAGCGGTCGATAAAATACGGTGTCAGATTGCGCATGAAGCCGGCCAGCACCAGCAGGTCTATCCCGAAGGGCGCGATCTTTTCCAGCAAGGCCTTCTCGGCCACGGCCCGGGTCACGAAAAAAGCCTTTACCTTTTCGGGATCGCTGGTTGGCGGGAAAAGGTTCTGGCGGGCCAGGCATTCGTCAAGGTCGAAGTCCTCCGGTGTTTCCATGGAGCGGGGATCCCGGCGATAGCGGCGGATGATTTCCCCGTAGTCGACCACGAAAGTCGGAATGCCGTGCTTGCGGGCCCTTTCCAGGCCCTTGACCCCATCCTTGTCCGAGCCTACGAAAACAACCCGGCCATCTATTTTCCCGGCTTCACAGGCGTCGATAATGGCCTGGAGGTTGGTGCCTCCGCCTGAAATCAAAGCCCCGATTCTTATTGCTTGCTCCATGTGGCCTCCTGTCTGTGGTTGGGTGTCGTTAATCTAAAGCCCCTCCTGAATCAGGAGCGGCTTGCAACCGAGGATACTCCAAGGGGTTTGCAGCTAAAGTCCCCACTGCTTCAACCGATACAAAAAACAGGCGCACCAGCGGGGCCGTCCCGCAAGGTGCGGGAATTGCACGCCGAATGAGCCGCTTTTGACAACGGCAAGCCGGATGCCGGCCGAAAGTTAGATTGACCTATGGATACATACGTTGCCCGTCAGCCGATTTTCAATCTGCGTAAAAAAATATTCGCCTATGAATTGCTGTTTCGAAACGGCACGGCAAACGCCATGGGCGACATCGACGGCGATTCAGCCACCAAAACCGTCCTGGCCAACAGTTTTTTTTCCATCGGCCTGGACACCATCCTCGGCGGCCGCAAAGGTTTTGTCAACTTCACATCAAACCTCTTGATCAACAAGGTACCCCTGCTGCTGCCGAAGAAAACCATTGTGGTCGAAATACTGGAAAACGTCGAACCGACCGCCGCGCTGATAGACGCCTGCCGCCAGATTGCCCGCAAGGGTTACACCCTGGCCCTGGATGATTTCGTTTACAACGACACCTGGCGTCCCTTGCTTGAAATAGCCCACATCATCAAGTTCGACCTGCGCCAGAGCTCTTTCCAACAGATCGAAGACTATATCTCCAGGCTGAACAACTCAAACCTGAGACTGTTGGCTGAAAAAGTCGAAACCCCGGCCGAATTTGCTTCGGCCAAGGAAATGGGTTTCGAGTTCTTCCAGGGTTATTTTTTCTGCAAGCCGGAAATAGTTCAAGGCAAAGAAATACCCGGAACCAAGCTCAACTTACTGCAACTGATGGCAAAAATCAATCAGCCGGACTTCGACTTCGACCAGCTCGAAAAAATCATCGAAAAGGACGTCAGCCTTTCATACAAATTGCTTCGATATATAAACTCCGCATTTTTCGCAAAGAACCATCGCATAGGTTCAATCAAGCAGGCCCTGGTCTATATGGGGCAAGCCGAAATCAGGCGTTTTGTTTCCCTGATCGCCATGAGCAACCTGGCCACCGGCAAGCCCAACGAACTTGTCCGGGCTTCCTGCATCCGGGCCAAGTTCTGCGAACTTATCGTCGGCCCGCAAGCCGATCCGGCCGACCGGGCCGAGCATTTCACCCTCGGTATTTTTTCCCTCATCGACGCCATCATCGGCCAACCCATGGAGATGATCATGGAGGCTTTACCATTGGCCGATACCATCAAGCAGGCCCTGGTGGATCGTTCAGGTCCTTTGTTTCCGTATTTGATGCTGGTCGAGGCCTATGAACGCGGAAAATGGAAAATGGTGGGTCCTTTGAGCGTGGCCCTCAAGCTGGAAGGGCTCAATCTGCCCGAGCTGTACCTGGAGGCCTGCAAGTGGGCCGATTCCCTGACCACTTTTGCCTGATCCCGGATTTTGCAGCTGGCGAGTTTGGCGAAGATGCGAGGCCGAGGTCAGACAGACCTACTCTAGTACTTCAACTGCCCTCCAACAAAGCGGATTAGGTAAAATCACAAGCCCCTTTCCGGATGCATTATCCGGGTTCAATCCGCTCACTCAATGTTGACATAAGCGGCCGGCAATATTATTTTGGTTGCAATACGATAAATATTCATCCCGGGTATTATAAACAATTCCAAGCAAGAAAGGAT
>JALVRI010000275.1 GCA_027031325.1 Desulfobacteraceae bacterium | reverse complement strand
TCTTATTGCCGGATCAAGAAAGTCCATGAATCCTTTCATTTCTTTAGTTCCCTTACGCCCTGCAGCATACGCCAGCATTGGACGTAGCAGAACGATCTGGTCCTTTACTTCATCAAAAGAGGCCTTTGCCTTTATTCTGTTTTCAATCCGCCTTACACCATCAAGAAATCTCCTTATTTGATTAATTTTTATATTTTTAAATTCTTGACCGGCTTGGCGAGCTTTTTCCACCAGTTCTTCAACCGAAATTTCAGACAGGTTTTTTATAGGCTCCATTTCTCTATTTCTCCTTTCTGTTATTATTTTGTTGTCTCGCCTTTCCGCATCAGCATCAAGTGCCAAGTCAAGGCCAGTTCGAGCTGATGCCATTTTGGGTTGTTGTCCATTATTTTGTTCTTCAGGTTTTTGAATTTGGCTTCAAAACCTTTTCCGATCTGAACCCTTCCAAGCAGCCAGGCCAGCTTGACGATATTCCATTTCTGCTGCCGGCGCATACGGCGCGAAATCTCGAGCAACCGATACAGCATCCCCATCGAAATTCCGCCCTTTTCAAGCTCCAGGATTTTTCCTTTCTTTATGCTGAAAGCTGAAAACACTCTAAACCATTTGGCAATTTCATCGACCTGGTCCCATTTGAAGGTATAATGGTCGTTAAATGTGACTTTGTTTTTGGTCCTGTCTTTTTCCTTCGATCTGCGTTCAGCCAGTCCGGCTGATTCTGCCAGCCGGTAAACCGGTTGGTGGACGTGATCCTGGGTTATACCTGCCGAAATGGTGATAAAGGGATTGGCGACAAACTTTGCAAAAGCCCTCTGAATATCGATTGCAGTTTCAACAACATCTTTCCAGTGTCCGATTATGAAAAGATCATCTCCTCCTGAATAAACGATGTTGACAAGCCGTTCCTGCTCTGCCGGTGGGCCTTGCGAAGCTTTTGCGCCTGAAGCCCTTGTTTGTAGTACTCGGCACGGTTGGGGATACCCTTCTTTGACGGCCAGGATTCCATTTATGTGATACTTGAAAAACAGGCTCAACTGCCGAGAAAGAGAAGCCATACGCGTTAAAGTTCTTTCTTTTTCGGGCACACCTTCGGCAAAAATACGCCCTAGATTGTCAACATCCATGCGCAAAACCGAAAGCTTGTTCATCCCCATCCCTTCCTTGACCAGCTCTTCCAGTTCCTTGAATCTTGACTGGCCCGGCATATAGACGCCGGCCATCAATGGGCGGCTGCACTCGTGCCTGAAAGCTGCCATGTCCCACTGGTTCAGATGATAAACAACCGTTGGGTTGGAAGCCTTTGCCTCCTGGAAAGTCGACATAGGGCTGTAAAACCGCCCGCATATTTCCACGCAGCTTTTGATTCCGGCAACATTTGCGTCCCACCTGCAAATTACCGGATCAGCGCCTTGTCTCACCGCTTTTTGCAAAAGACAGCCTAAATTCCACAACTCGTGGCACGCCTCGCAGGTGTCCTTCTCATCTTCGCCCCCAAGGCTTTTCAAAGCAAGATCTTCCCGTCCGCATACTTTACAGCGTGTGGTCAGGCAATCCTCATGGGCTGATCGTGGACTCTCGAATATCTGTTCAAGGCGGTCTTTCCATTTTCGCATCTTGGCCTTTTCAAGACGCGTGGCGAGCTTGCTCCAGATCCCGGAAACCGATCGCAGGTGATATTTACCCATCGGCTCGGCCTCTATGCATTGATAAAGGGCGGCAGCATGTTTTTCCAGCAACCAGGCATTGATCTCGCCGCGCACTTTTTCAAGGGCTTCTTTAACAGCGGGAGTGTTGCCTGCAATCAGATAGAAATGACCTCCTCCGGTGTAAATAACGTTACAGCGATAAAGGTTGGTTTCTTCCAATAACCGGTCGACAACGTGCTCGGTAAGCAGCTCAAGGAAAAACGACCGCCCCTTCAGGCTCCGCAATGCTCCCTTCGAAGATATGGTGTAAATAAAGCGCTGGATACCCGAAAGGTCACCGCCAACAAGCAGAAACGGCCTATCAGCCTCTTCCTTCCAGGTTTCTTGAGAAGTTATCTCTTTCACCAGCAGTTTCCCCCCTGGTTCATTCCATTTTTCTCCGTAACGCCATTGGTAGTAATCATATAGACAAAGGGTAAATGCGGCCGTTGTCTTCAGATGGTCGAAAAGGGATATGTCCGGGTGTTTGAAGTAGCTCTCCTTGTTGCTCTGCCCGGTGACCTCAAGGGTGATTGAAGGAATCGCGGAGGTATATTTTTCCAACAAGTGCATTACAATATCAATGTTGTAATGCCTGGATAATTTTCCATCCCAATCACCATCTTCATCTTTTAGGCCCTCGAATTCCCTGGAAAACTCCTGCCACAAGCGCCTGTATGAACCCGGATCGGCCTTGTATTTTTCGGATACGGGTACTGTCCACTTTTCAGCCGTTTCCAGGGGATGGTAGGCAGGCGCTGGAATTCGGTCTTCCAGCTCGGTCACCCTCGAAAAAACCGTCGCAAGACAAATCTCCCGCTGCCAGGTGCAGCTCCTGTCTTTTTGGGGATCGAACCGGCTTCGCCTTTCAGTCGCACTGCAATTGTCGGCTTCGAAAACAAGGATATTGGCATTGCTCAACCAGGTTTCCTCGGCACCCGCATGGTGACTGCGCGCAGGGCCTGCCACCACATCCGATTCATAAATGGTCTTAAGCCAGTTGTAACCTATTTCCGTATGTGGTCCGGAATCCTCTTCCAACCCTGCCCTTTGCTTGAACTTGCCTATATCGTGCAACAAGGCCCCAAGGGCCAACTCTTTCCTGAAAACGGAATCCATTTAATCCCTCCTTTCATGTGGATTTAAGCGGTAACGTCCCAAACCGAAACTGGTTCCCTTGCCGAGGTTGATCCAGCTTCCCATTACCAGCAAGGGCAAAAAAGGATGCAGGTCACCTCGGAAGCTAATCCTGCCGACCAGTCCTCCCAGGGTCATCCACCTGCCCTGGCGGTTTGAGAAACGCTGCCAATCAAACCAGCGTGTTTGATCTTCGACTATCCGTATCTTTTCTGCCGCGGCTACCATTTCGGCAACCGGCATGTCGGCTTCATTCCAGCCATGGAAACGCTGCAAGTTCAGCAAACGCAAGCAAAGATTCCTCACAAAAGTTGAAAAATCAGCTCGTTTGCACAACCTGCCCTGCCTTATCAACCTAAGAGGCGTCAAAAGCTCGATTTCAATCGAATCATCCGGCATGAAACAATTGTGTTTCTCGGCATCTACCAGGTTCATTATCAAGGAAGGCGGGGAATAATTTTCATCCTTGAATATTATTTCGGACCGGGAGCCATCTGCGTTAATCGCCTTTATACATTCAATTTTGAAACGCCCGCGGCCTCTTCCTATTCCAAACCTACCCATGCGATCGAAGGCCAAGACGATGTATGGTAAATGCTTTATTGCCCTGCCGAAGATCGTAATCTGAAAATAAAATGCTTCTCCGGCCCCTATTTCCTGCTTATTATGCAAGTCCAAATGGAACACAAATGGATGAGGAGCATTGCTGTAGCGTTTTTTACTTTCGGCTTCATCTTCTATCGGTGTGTCGAAAATATAACTGTAAACACAATCCAATCTCAGGCGGCACGATCTGCAGGTTTGCCTGCGCTGGACACAGCAAGTACGCATTAAGGCCACTCCAAAGGCCCCTCTAAGGGTGCTTCCTAGATATGGAGGCAGATGAATATCCTGGATTGCCAAGGCTTTTACCTTCAGACGCACAAACTGCATCTTGCCAAGCCTTTCATACCAGCCGGGTATAATAATTTCAGAATCGCCTATCGCTGCACTCGTTTTGATTGACATTATTGTTCTCCTAAATCCGATTTCTATTTTCCCCTCTTTAATCATCCTTACGGTATCGGCCGTTTAACAACTCTCCGGAATCACAATTCAGGTGACCGGGCAACGTCATCCAGGAAATCCTCCGCTGCACGGGAATTCAGCCAACGGCCGAATTCTTCATCTTCCACAAGCTGGCTTGCCACCCTGACTTTTCCTTTCCCTGCAAGTTTTGTCTTCGGATTGATCATATCATTTACCCCGGGACTCATCCGCTCCGAAACGGCCGGGCCATACCGGGGTTGAAAAAACCGGCTCCCTTTGCCCGGGCGACCCCGGCGCCTAGATCAGGTAAGTTGACAGCCTCCGGGAAAATTCCAGCCATCGACAAACATCCCGCCCAGCGGTGCCATTTGGATACGGCTTCGCAGCCAACTCCGGCGGAAAAAGGGTTTTTGGGCAACCTGTCTACGGCAATATCATCGGTATATTCAGGGCAACCTGGTATCCGGCGCAACTGGGCTTAGAAGGAAGAACCGGGTTAAGAATAGCTGCAAATCATACGGCGTGTCAATGGATAGGACGCTCCAAAGGCAGCCAGGATCGCGGGCCCCGAAATGGGGCCGGCAAG
Source organism: Desulfobacteraceae bacterium (assembly GCA_027031325.1). GTDB lineage: Bacteria > Desulfobacterota > Desulfobacteria > Desulfobacterales > Desulfosarcinaceae > JALVQM01. The sequence continues at coordinate 953 of JALVRI010000275.1, read as the reverse complement.
TTCTCCCCTTTAGGAGGCTGTCAGTGCTCCAGGATCAGGGAGGCCGGGTGGCTGAGGTCGGCGCGCCGGCTGCGGGCATCGGTCCAGTGAACCTGGCCGGCCTGGACGGCCTCTGAACTGTCAATCGCCTGAACCAGGCGATGATGGTAGTTGAAGGCGATGGCTTTGCCGCCGTGGCTGATGACCTGGGCCATAACATCGAGTTCCGCGGCCTGGCTGGCAAGGTAGGCCACCTTTTCCAGGGGCACTTTCAGGCTATTTGCGATCTTGCCCACCAGCTCGGCTTTGCGGCTTTCGTCATCCAGGACGAGGCTGACCTTTCCGGTGGCCTGCATGCGGTCAAACGCCTTGTGGTCGCGCGCTTTTATGAAGAACCTTTCGATCATCCGGCATAACCTGGAATCGTCCACCGCCGCCCGGGGGTCACCGTCGAGGGCGAATTGGAGGGGGTTGGAGATGATCCGGCGGAAACGGTCGTGGCCGTAAATATTGCGCAGGGTCTCGGTCAGGACGCCGAACAGGGGAGTAATTATGGCCAACCCGATTCCGGCCTTGTGGAGGCAGTCGACGAATTGGTCGAAGCCGTTTACAAGCTTCATCTTGAATGTGGCATACTCGACCGCCTTGCGCAACTTGCCGTTTTTGCAAAGACCGGCGATCATCCCGAGGGTTTCGGCCAGGCTGATTTCATCATCTTCAAGCCTTTGAATCACGGCCTCGGCGGCCCGCTGGATTTCACCAGCTTGAGGCAGCATGGCCTTTACCAGCTCCAGGAGCGGCTCTCCGTGGGTCAACGTACCCCGCAGATCACATATGACCAGGGCACTTCCGGAAGAATAAGACCTTTTCATCTTCCCTTGCTCACCTCCAAGCGATACTACTTTTGCAAGCAGATGGTTATCTTCTCGGAAAGTTCCGAAACCGTGAAAGGTTTCTGGATGAATCCGTTGCAG
>JALVRI010000274.1 GCA_027031325.1 Desulfobacteraceae bacterium | reverse complement strand
TTCCCCATCCATTCCACAAACCGATCAAGTCCACCGCCAACACCAGCGCCATGGCCAGGCAACCGAGCGCCACCGCAAAGGTAAAGGGGTAATATACTATCCGCAAGGTTTCAGTGACTTCCCCACTTTGCATGAGGATCAAGGCCTTTTTACCCACCTGCCAGGCAAGGATGATGAAAAACAGGCAGGCAACCGTGTCGGCCAAAGTGCAAAGTACTTTTCGCACACCAGGCGGAGCTGCGTTCACCAGAATATCGACGGCAATATGTCCGCGGTCCTGCTGGGTATGCCCCAGGGCAAAGGCTGTCACCACGGCACCAAAAAATCCCATCATCTCGAAAGTCCCCTTGATGGGAATCCAGACAAGCCGCAAGAGGATATTGCCGCAGGTAAGCAGAATCATTGTCACCAGGACGGTGCCGCCAAGGATCATCAGGAAGCGGTTGAGTATCCGGTTTATCTGGATCAAGACCTGCATTCAGTTCGCCGCTTTCATCCCCGCTTCCAAGGCCGCCCCGGCCTTGCGGAATCTGTCCTTATCGTTTGCCAGACGCTTTTCCAGTACTCCCAGCAGATCTTCCGGGCTGCAAAACATATCCGGGCAGACGGCCATGGCACACCCCAGGATCACCAGGTTGACGGAACGGGCCGAGTTTACAGACCGGGCCAGGGCGCCGGCATCGACAGCAGTGATCTTCAACCCTTGACCGGCTTGTGGCAAGGAATCGAAATCGCGGCTGTTTACCACCGCCCAGGCCCCTGTCCGGCCATAGCCTGCATGCAGATTCAGATTTTCGTCCTTCAGGATCAGAAGACCGTCGGCAAAGCCGGGTCGGATCATGGGACTCGAAAAGTCGCCCACTTTAAGATGAGAAATAACCGTCCCTCCCCTTTGGGCCATGCCGTGGGTTTCGGAGGTAAAAACCGGCAGTCCTTTTTCCAGGGCCGCTTCGGCCAGCAAGCGGGTCAGAAACAATACCCCTTGCCCCCCGACACCGCTGATAACCAGTTGTTGGGCCGCACCGCTATTCATTCCACAACCTCCAGGGCATTTTTAGGACACACATCCACACAAACCCCACAGCCGCTGCAAACCGTTTTGTCCACTGAGACCCGCGCGTCCCCTGCACCTAGCACAAGGGCCGGACATTCGAACTTGGTCACGCAGAACCCGCAACCATCGCAGGCATCGCCCACGACCAATTTCTTCGCTTGCCAGGCTCCATCTTTGCGCCGCAAATTCAGCAAGCAGGGCCGCCTGGCGATCACCACAGCCGGTCCATGCTCCCGGCAATAGGCAAGGGCCTCTTTCAGCAGGGCGGTAAATTCCTTTACTTGGTAAGGGTCGGCCTGATGGCAGAAACCAACTCCGCAGCCTTTTACCAACTTGGCCAGGTCAACCCGTTCAAGGCTTTCGCCATTGACTCCCCAGCCGCTGGCAGCCGTTGGCTGATTACCTGTCATTGCGGTGGTTGAATTGTCCAGGATCACCAAAACGAAGGGCACCTTTTGGACAACAGCATCCACCAGGGGCGCGATTCCCGAATGAAAAAAGGTTGAATCGCCTATGGTGGCCACGATTGGAGGCTTTGTAGGCTGGTTTTTCAAGGCATGATGGAAACCGGCAGCCTGGCTGACGGCCGCCCCCATGCAAAGGACAGTATCGACCGCCCCAA
>JALVRI010000273.1 GCA_027031325.1 Desulfobacteraceae bacterium | reverse complement strand
GGCCAGGTGCCCGTATACGAGATCAAAAACGGCAAGTTTGTCCTGGTCAAGCGGGTAGACCTGCAGAAACGCTGGCCTGAAAAATGGGCCAAGGAGTGGATCGGTTGGTAGGAATAACAAGCTCCTGAAAACAATATCATCGCCCGGGAGGAAAGTCACTTTGTCGAACCAGGAACCGATCTTGAAGATCAACAACATCGAAGTCAAGTACCACGAGGTTATCCTCGTCATCAAAGGTGTCTCCATCGAAGTGCCCGAAGGCGGTATCGTGGCCCTGCTGGGAGCCAACGGGGCCGGCAAGAGCACCACCCTGAAGGCGGTATCCGGCCTGCTGAAACATGAAGACGGCCGGGTGACCGACGGCTCCATCGAGTTCATGGGCCAGCGAATCGACCGCCTGGGGCCGGAAAAGATCGCCCGCATGGGTATCGTGCAGGTTATCGAAGGCCGCCGCGTATTCGAGCATCTCACCGTCGAGCAGAATCTCAAAGTCGGCGCCCACATGCGCAAGCAGGGCCGTTCCATCAAAGAAGGCCTTGAAATGGTATACCACTATTTCCCGCGCCTGAAGGAAAAACGGAACGAAATCGCCGGCTTCATCAGCGGCGGTGAACAACAGATGACCGTTGTGGGCCGGGCCTTGATGACCCAGCCGAAACTGATCATGCTCGATGAGCCTTCGATGGGCCTGGCGCCGAAACTGATCCACGAAATCTTCAATATCATCACGCGGCTCAACAAAGAGGAAGGCATCTCAATTCTGCTGGTGGAGCAAAACGCCAAGTTGGCTCTCAACGTGGCACCCCATGCCTACGTGCTTGAAAACGGGCGGATCGTCATGGACGATTCGGCCGAAAAGCTGCGTGAAAACCCTGATATCAAGGACTTTTACCTGGGCATGACTGATCTTGGAGGGCGCAAGAGCTTTCGCGACGTAAAACACTACAAGCGCCGCAAGCGCTGGCTCGCCTGACCCTTACAAAACCTTGAAGGGGGGTAAAACCAATGTCGAAAAAAAGACTCTTTACGATCATATGCGCATTGGCCGTGGCAGTTTCCATGGCCGGTTGTGCGTCCATGAGTGCCAAGCCGACAGCAAAGAATTTCGTCGACCCCAAAATCGAGCTTGAAATGGTGGAAGTGGCCCACTATTGGGGCTGGTGGTATTTTTCCAAGAAGGTCAAACCGACCATGGGAACACCGGGCAACTACGGCGCGCCCCTGGACCTGGCCTTTGTTTTCAACGTGACCAACCCCAATCCTTACCCGATTCAGCTTGAAAACATCAAGTTTACCGTGGCCTTCGAAGAATTCGACCTCAACACGGTCACCTCCACGGCCAGCCAGTGGATACCAGCCGGTAAGACCAACCAGATCAGGGTGCATGCCATGTTCGACGGCCGGCAGTCACTGCTGAGCCTGCTGGTCACCGGCGGTTTCAAGCTGAAGAAAAAGACCGGCGCAGCCGGTCCCGGACCGGCCCTGAAACAGCTGGCCGCCTGGTGGAAAGCGGCTCCCGAGTATGGATTTCCCATTTATGTCAAAGAGGGCGCGGCTGTAATCAACGCCGGACCGGTGAACAAGGTTGTAAGCTTCTCCGCCAAGTTTCCCTGATAAGTCGATTTGCAACTAATTAAGTGCCCGGGCCGGTTCCCGTAACCGGCCCGGCTATAATTCTTTGTTATCTCAAACTACTTCAAGCTGGGAGGATTATGGCTCTGCACGATTTTACCTTCTATGACGCGATCGACAAAAACGCCCGGCTCTGCGGCTCCAAGTGCGCCTGGATCGACAGCGACGACGGCCGTCAGTATACTTTTGCCCGCATCAAGCAGATCGCCGACCGCCTTGCCGCCGGCCTGGCAGCCCGTGGTATCTCCAGGGGAGACCGGATCGCCGTGGTGGCCAAAAACTCGGCCGCCTACTTTCTGGTCTACGGGGCAGCGGCGGCGCTGGGTGCCATCGTCCTTCCAATCAACTGGCGCCTTTCGGAAGCAGAAGTACTATACTGCCTCAATGACTGCAGTCCCAAATGCGTCTTTGCCGACGGTGAATACTTCCAGCTTGTGGGAGATATGGCCGCCAAGCTTTCCTCGGTGGAGCACTACCTGTCACTGGAGGAGGGAAATTCGCGATTCACAGCCTTTGAAACCTTGCTGGCCGAAAGCCGGGAAACCATAGAGCCTGCCTCAAGTCCCGACGACGGCCTGGTTATCATTCATACGGCGGCCGTGGCCGGAAAACCTCGGGGAGCACTGCTCACCCACAGCAACCTGCTCCTGGCCAGCATGCACTTGCTTAATTGCCTGGGCGTGGACCACCGCGATGTTCATCTCAACATGCTGCCGTTGTTTCATGTGGCCGGCCTTTTCATGGCTACCCATGTCTTCCTGGCCGGAGGATTGAACGTCAACATGAAAAAGTTCGATGCCGCCAAGGCCGCCGAACTCATCGATCACCACCGGGTCTCGGTAATATTCGATTTCACACCGATCCTCGGCTCCCTGCTTGAAACCCGCCGGCAAGGATCTTCCAGGCTCGACTCCTTGCAAAAGGTGATCGGTCTCGACGCTCCTCCAACCATCGAGCAGTACCAGGAAGCAACCGGGGGGACTTTTTTCTGCATGTACGGCCAAACCGAGACCTCGGCCCTGGCAACCATGGGTCCCTACGACCTTTGCCCGGGATCGGCCGGCCGCCCGATCCCGCTGGCACTCGTTGATGTCGTCGACGACGATGACAAGCCGGTGGCAACCGGCCAGGTAGGTGAAATCGTCATGCGCGGTCCCATGGTCTTCAAAGGTTACTGGAACCTTCCGGAAGACAATGCCTATACTTTCCGTTCCGGCTGGCACCATACCGGCGACCTGGGACGTTTCGATGAAAACGGATTTTTATGGTACGAAGGGCGCAAGCCTGAAAAAGAACTCATCAAACCCGGGGGGGAAAACGTCTATCCGGCCGAAGTGGAAAAAGTAATTCTCGAGCATCCTGACGTGGAGCAAACCGTGGTCTTTGGTGTACCTGATCCCAAGTGGAAAGAAGGCATCAAGGCGGTCTGTATCCTCAAAAACGGCAGCACACTGGAGGCCGGGGAACTGATTGAATTTGTCGGCTCCCGAATAGCACGTTACAAAAAACCCCAATACGTTGAGTTCGTAGAAACCCTTCCCACCACCGCTGACGGCCGGATAGACCGGGCCAAGGTGAAAAAGCTTTACGGCGGCCTGCAAGCCTGACAGCCCTGGAACGGCCTTTCAATCCATCCTGTTTCACGTAAACGCCCCCGGGACCAGGCCGCGGCCGGGCTGCTCTGCCGGCCGCGCCGGGCGGACTCCATGGTCTTGTGTTTCCGGTATAACTATGTTTTAATAAAGCACATTGGTTGAATTTCCAGTTACCCCAACCAGCACAAGGAGCAACTCACCATGGTCCGAACCGAGATATCCCTCTTTTTGAAAAACGAACCAGGCCAACTTGCCGGCCTGGCCGAGCTGTTTTCCAGGGAAGGCATCAACATCGATGCCATGACCATCCAGGATGCCTCGGCTTACGTGCGGGAACTTTTCAAAGCCCGCGGCAAGTCCCTGAAGAGAATCGCCTCGGCTGCCAGTTACAATTCAATGCGCAAGGACTCGGCCGAATTTGCCCTGATCCGCATCCTGGTGGCGGACGGAGCCACAAACAAGGCGATTGATCTTTTGTCCCGTAACGAATACGTCTTTGATATCATGCCGGTCATTGCCATCGAGCTTGAAAACCGGCCCGGTGAGCTTGCCAAGGTGGCCGCCAGATTCGGCGAAGAAGGCATCAATATCAACTATGTCTATGGTTCGGTTTCTTCTCCGGAAGAAAAATGCCTGTTTGTCTTCTGTCCCGAAGACATCGAGCTGGCGGCCAAGATCTTCAAAGACTATTGAGCCGGGAATGGAAGGGGCGGGACCGGATCAACAATCTACTTTCCCGCAAGGCAATCTGCAAGAGGCCTGAGGCTCCCGGGCGGACAGTTGGAAGCGCCCAGATCCCGCAGATGAGCTATCCGGCGCCGGTTTTGCGGGTGAGAAGAAAAATAATGCCCGAATCTTCCCGGATCACCCGTTGCCGGTATTTTGGAAAAGAAAATGTCGGCCCCGCAAGTGTTACCGTAGAAACACTTCAACACCCGGAGGCCGAACTCATCGGCGGCGGTCTCTTGCCGGCGTGAAAAGTTGAGTTCAGCCAATCCCAGGCTCCCTGCAACAAGATCACTGAGGCTTGAATCCGGGCCGAACACCATCGTGACCGCCGCCAGCAGCACCAGGCTGCGTCCCATCCTGCGGAGGTGATCGCGGTGGGCAAAATGCCCCATTTCATGGCCCAGAATGAACACCAGCTCGTTTTCAGATTCGGCCTTTTCCAGCAGGCCGGTCAAAACAACTATGACTCCTGCCGGCAGGGCAAAGGCATTGATCCGCGGATCCTTTGCGAGCATCACCTTGAAATGATAGGGCAAATGAACACATTTTTCCTGGATCCGGTCCACAAGCTCCTGGAGGCATAGCCGGCGGGGATCATCATCTCCAACCAGGGGAAACCTGGGGCTGATGATACGGCCGAGGCGGGCTTCGAATTCAGGAGAAATCCGCTCGGCCGTCAGGTCGACCGCGAAACCCATAAGCAGGTACAACCCGGCAATGATCACCGCCAGGCCGCCCAGGAGGATCAACAGTTCCCGCCAGACGGATACCGGGCTGACGTTGAAATTGGTCTCACCTTGTCTTGGGGTGTATTTCATTTGTTTTGCAGGTAGATGGCCGTTCCATAGGCAATGGCTTCCAGGCAGGTCACCGATTTGTTGCGCCGGCTGCGGTGGCCGCCGATGGTGGCGGTCTCTATCCGGACGTTGACAATGACTGCGGCCCCGGACGCCTCGGCTTTCATTCGCAAAACGGCCTCTCTGCGGGCCCTGTCGATCAGAGTTTCGTAAGATCTTACGGTTCCTCCGAAAAGGTTGCGCAAGCCTGCCAAAAAGCGCTTGAAGTAATCTATGGAAATCACCGCGCTGCCGCTTACCAGCCGGGAGCTGGCGATACTGCCGGGCTCGATCCCGGCCTGGGGCAAAGTGACAGCCGGCAAATGGAGCCAGTTGGCTTCGCGCTGGGCAATGGAACGGTAATGGCGTTTTTCGGCCCACGTACCTGCCAGGTACCCCAAGGCCATCAGGCAGAAAAAAACAATCAAATTCATCATGCCGGCCTCCTTACTGTACCTTGACCGCCGTTCCGTACACGTATAGCTCGGCTGCACCCTGGGCCACCGAGGAGGTGGAAAAACGAACGTTAATCACGGCATTGGCCCCAAGCTGGCCGGCCTGGGCGATCATCCGCTCCAGGGCCTGGTCCCTTGATTCCTGAAGCAACTGGGTATAGCCTT
>JALVRI010000272.1 GCA_027031325.1 Desulfobacteraceae bacterium | reverse complement strand
CCCTTCTTTTCATCATGCTCTTCATACTATACCTGGTTATCGTCTGGAACTGCGCCTATAGCGCCTACGAGCGGATATACGGACGGGAAATCTCGCGCGGACAGTATGTTCACACCCAGTTAGCCCTTAGCCTTCCGGTTCTGCTACCATGGCTCCTGCTTTCGGGAATCGCCGATCTGATCCGCCTTTTGCCATACCAGTGGGCACAAGATATCGTCGAGACCCCGGTCGGCCAGGCGGTTTACTTCACGGTTTTTTTGACCGTGGCAACAGTCTTTGGACCAGTCCTGGTGCAACGCTTTTGGAATTGCACTCCGCTCGAACCGGGATGGCTTCGCAGCCGCATCGAGAACCTGGCCCGCAGGGCCGGCCTGGTCTACAGGGATATAGTCTTATGGCCCATCTTCGGCGGGAGAATGATAACTGCCGGAGTGATGGGCCTGGCAGGTCGTTTCCGTTACATCCTGGTTACCGAGGCCATGGGTAACCTGCTTGAACCGGAAGAAATCGACGCCGTCATAGCCCATGAAATAGGACACATCAAACGGAAACACCTTTTGTTCTATCTTTTCTTCTTTATCGGATTCATGGTGATTTCCTACGCCACCCTTGACTTCATAGTCTACCTGTTGGTGTTTTCCCAACCCTTGCAGACAATCCTGAGCCGTTACAAGCTCAACCCGGCCACTTTCACTTCCATAATCTACGCAATCACTTTCTTCCTGAATGTCGTCATTTATTTCAGGTTCGTCTTCGGCTACTTCATGCGGAACTTTGAGCGCCAGGCCGACACTTACGTTTTCAGTCTTTTCAACACGGCCATTGCGTTGATCACCACCTTTCAGAAAATAATCGCATACAGCGGACAAGCCCCGGACAAACCCAACTGGCACCATTTCAGCATCGCCCAAAGGATAGATTTCTTACGCCGTTGCGAACTTGACCGCCGGTGGATCAAATACCACGACCGCAAGGTAAGACGAAGTATTCTGGCTTACTGCCTGGTACTGGCAGTCATGGCCTTCGGTTCCTGGCAAATAAACTTCGGCCAATTCGGTCAAAGGCTCAACTTGCGCCTTTTCGAAAAACTTGTGGCCAACAAACATCCCCACACGGCGGAGGATGCCGCCTTATTCTTTATGATCGGCAATGCCTACTACGAAATGCAGAACCCGGAAAAAGCAGCCGCCGCCTACGAGAAAGCCCTGGAGCTTGACCCGCAGCAGCCCGAAATCCTCAACAACCTCGCCTGGCTTCTGGCAACCACAACCGACAAACAGATTTACAACCCGGAAAGAGCGCTTGAACTTGCACGCCGGGCCGCGGCATTGAAACCTTCAGCCCACATTCTCGACACCCTGGCAGAATCGCTTTTCCTCAACAACAGGATCGAAGAAGCCATCAGGGTTGAAAAACAGGCGATCCAACTGGCCCCTTCAAGCCAGCGCCGGATATATCTGCGTCAGCTAAAAAAATTCATGGGCAAGCGCAGGGAGCAACCCGGCGTCCCATAAGATCGAGGCACACCCTCTCAGCTGGCACGGTGGCCGGAATCATTAACTGGTTTGCCTGCGTGAAAAAAGTTCAACCCGGATTTTGCCGTCGACCGGTTTGCCGAAGATGGAAAGCAGATGGCAGGCAGACGTTACCTTGATAAAATAGGCATTTGAAGTTCAATATCCGGGTTCAAGGCCATCGCTGAGGTTGAACCGAACCCTACTTGATACAAACTTTCCTTACCTGCAGCAGGTCGGTGTTTCCCTGGAAGATTTTTTCGATACCGTCTTGTTTAAGGGTGGTCATTCCGTCGGAGATGGCCTGGTCACGAATCTCTTCCATCTGGGCCTTGCGCTGAATCATCTTTTTCATCTCCTCGGTACCCATCAAAAGTTCATGGAGACCCATACGGCCCCTGTAGCCTGTTCCGTTACACATTTCGCACCCGTTGGCCTTGTAAAGCACGAGGTCATCACTATAAGGAATCTTTACGTTATTCTCAAATTCCTCTACTCCATATTCCCGCACCAGTTCTTCGTACTCGCCCTTGCTGGGGGTATAGGGTTTTTTGCAATCTTTGCACAGGGTCCTGACCAGGCGTTGGGCCATGATGCAGATAATGGCGTCTGCGAAGTTGAAGGGGTCCATTCCCATGTCGAGCAAGCGGGTGATACTTTCCGGGGCGCTGTTGGTGTGGAGGGTCGAAAACACCAGGTGGCCCGTAAGGGAGGCCTCAATACCGATATGGGTCGTTTCCTTGTCACGCATCTCACCGACCATGATCACATCGGGGTCGGCCCGCAAGAAGGCTCTCATGGCAGCCGCGAAGTCGAAGCCGATCTTGGGCTTGACCTGCACCTGGCGCAGGCCTTTCTGGGTTATTTCCACCGGATCCTCGGCAGTCCAAATCTTGGTTTCGGTCTTGTTGATATAGGCCAGGGCCGAGTGGAGGGTGGTCGTCTTACCGGAACCGGTGGGACCGCAAACCAGGATCAGTCCGTAGGGCTTGACCACGGCGCTGAGGAAATTCTCGTAGTTTCGCTTTGAAAAACCGATCTTGTCCAAGGGTATCGGCTCGCCGGCAGCCAGGATACGCATGACTACATCTTCCAGCCCTCCCTGAGTCGGAATGGTGGCGACACGCAACTCGATATCTTTACCGCCGTATTTCTTGAACTTGATCTTTCCGTCCTGGGGAAGCCTGCGCTCAGCGATATCAAGGTCGGCCATGATCTTGATACGCGACACGACCGCGTTCTTGTAATTGAACGGAATGGTCTGGTATACCGTACAGGACCCGTCTACCCTTATCCGGACCTGGGTGTTTTCCTTGCCCGGATAAGGTTCGATGTGAATGTCGGAAGCTCCCCTGGCGTAGGCATCCAGGATGATCTTGTTGACCAGCTGAACAACGGCGCTGTCTTCTTCCCCAACGGCCGATTCTGCTTCTTCTATCTCCTCGGTCTCTTCCTGGAGCTGGGATAGAATCTGGTCTATCTCGGCCATTTCTTTTTCATCATGGGTAAAAAGTTTGATGAAATCGAGAATGTCCTGTTTCAATGAAACCACGAACTTTAGCTGCTTGCCGGGGAAAAGCGCCTTGATCTCGTCGATCCGCTTCAAATCGTGGGGATCATCTATGGCTATTACAGGCTTGCCGTCCTCATGCCGCAATGGGACCCAGCAGTTGTTACGCATGAAGGGCACCTTAAGGCCCTGGAGCAATTCGCCTGGAATCGGACAGGAAGAATTATAGGCGACAAAAGGCACCTTGTAGTAACGCGAAAGGGATTCCCCGATATCTGTCTTGGGAATCCGGTAGTTTTTCATCAGAATTGTCTCGACCGACTCATTGCGCTGGCGGGCCTCGCTCACGGCCTTGGAAAGTTCACGCTGGGTCAGGAGGTGGTTTTCCAGCAGGTAGTCGAACTTGGTCCGGCGGGCCCTGCTTGCCATCCGCTTCTGATTATAAATTGCAATCCCGATGATCTTGGCAAGCTCCTGAACCGATCTTTCATCGTCTTTTGTGAAAGGGGAATTGTCCTTGCGGTTGATCAGTTGCAAGGCGCCCATCAGGTACTTTTGGAAAATGATGGGGTACACGAGTACCTGGCGGGTCCTGAAACCGGTCTGCTGGTCCCAGCTTTTGTCGAATTTCAAATCCGGGTCGATCCGGGCAAGTTCCTTGTCATCGTAAACATCGCTGATGTTGATCAGTTTCTGGGTGTAAGCGGAATATCCGGCAATGGAGTTCTTGTCTACCGGGATTCTGATTTCGGCGATCTCGTTTCCTGACTTGAAGCGTGAAACCAACTCCCTTTTGATGCCATCAACTACGTATACGGTCAGACGTTCGCACTCGAAGAGGCTGGTTATATCGTCTTTGAGGTCGATGAGGATCTCATCCAGGTTATTGGCCGCGTTTATCTTGTTGCCTATCTCCTGGAGCCTGGACCTGTATTCCACTTCGGACTTTAAATCCAGTAGACCGTCATCTGTTTCGGTGAGTGTTGTTGACTGCTTCAGCATTGCTCCCACCTGAGAATTTAGGGTTGATTTTGTTATCGATCAGACCGTCCGCTGCGACTGCGTCCAAAAGCAATCACCTTCTTTGCTCCGCCACCGATCAAAATGGCGGCCATCAAATAGAAGCAAAACCGGATAAACCACTGGGCGGACGCAAAATGGCTGAACTCAACCAGCCTTGGCATTACCTGTTCGACTCTGAAAAACACTCCCACACCGGCTGCCACCAATGCAAGGCCCCAGATCAACTGTCCGATTCCATCACTCATCTCAGCGGTATCTTTATCCTCGCGTCATCCTCATCCAAGTGCTCAGCCCTGTCATTTCGACCGATACGGGAACCCGATACGAGGAGTCCTGCAACGCCCGTCAGGGCGGGCCATAATCCCTCCACCATCTTCCATTTCGGAGCGTATTCAACGCGCCGACACCTCTTTCCATCAATAACATTGATAACCAAATGCCCACAAGGGTGTCAATCTATTATCCATCTGTCCGTTGATCTTTCAGCCCCTTGCCGGCCGGTCTCCCCTGCCAAGATTATATCGGCACTATCGGCCAGGACTTCAGACTTTGACCGGCCCCTGAATGCTGCCGGTGACCCCGGAGACCCATATCAGAGGGTATCGAGATTTCCCTTCCGATTATATGCCGGATGGGTTCTTGATTATATCTGGCTTGCCGACTCCGGCGGCCGCCCCGTCGAGTCAAAAAAACCATGGGAAGCGCCGTTCGGCAATCTGCCCATGGTTTTTCAACCCGGATTTTGCAGCTCGCCGGTTTGGTGAAAAGGGAATAAACCTTTCATGTTCCGAGCAGAAAAGATTTAAGCCAAGTCAAAGAAGAAGGTTTCGGCAAGCAAAAATCACCCGCTCAGCTTGCCGCTGAACTTGGCTTTACGCTTTTCCATGAAAGCGGTGGTGCCTTCTTTGGCATCCGGGCTGGTCATGCATACCGTGAAAGCATCCACTTCGATGGCAAGGCCGGTCACAAGGTCTGTGTTGAGACCGTGATTGATGGCTTCCTTGGCCGCCCGCAAAGCCACCTGACCCTTGGAAGCAATCGCCTTGGCCGTCTCGTAAACCTTGTCCATCAGTTCTTCGGCCGGCACCACCTTGTTGACCATCCCCAGCTGGGCGGCCTCCTGGGCAGGCACCAGCTTGCCGGTAAAAATAAGCTCCTTGGCCATGTTGGCGCCTATCAGGCGCGGCAGCCTCTGGGTGCCTCCAAAGCCGGGAATGATTCCGAGGGTGATTTCGGGCAGTCCGAAGGTGGCCTTGTCAGAGGCGTAGATGAAATCACAGGCCAGGGCAATCTCGCTTCCTCCACCGAGGGCATAACCGTTTACGGCGGCAATGGCCGGAATCGGCAGGGCCTGGATACGGCTGATGA
>JALVRI010000271.1 GCA_027031325.1 Desulfobacteraceae bacterium | reverse complement strand
GACGTCTGGGTCTGGACCGATTTCAAGTGGTTCGACATCGAGTATGAACCTTCTGCGGCTCCCAAAGATGTTACCTTCAGGGATCACTCCGACCGCTGGTTCGTCAAGCTCAATTTTCCCGAAGGGCAGGGGGACAGCTATCTTTTCGTCCCTCAAGACCAATTGCCGCACAATGTGTATGGCTGGGGAGAACTTGTCCGGGTAGACTTGCCGAATTACCCGCCTGACCCGGCCATGTGGCCCGAGCCCTCGGTGCCGGTGAAAATTTCTTTCGCAGGGCCCTCCATCAGAGATTGGTATCTTTTTCCGGCCTCCAACTACTGGGATCCGGCCTCGCGTAATACCAGCACTTACTGGAAAAACGAAAGCGGAGAGATGGAACTGCGCGGCGACAGGTACTACTGGCTGTATATCTACCCGGATTCAGGCCCCTATACCCTTGAGATAATCCAGCTCAAGGGCACGGCGGACTGATCTGCGGCTCGGCAGGGGGCGGTACGGATCGTGCGATCCGTACCGCTGACTCATTCTGCTTTCCGGATAAAAATGCCGTGTTTTTTCATCCTGTAGCGCAGGGTGTTGCGGGAAATGTTGAGCAGCCTGGCAGCCCGGGCCTGGTTGCCGCCGGTTTTATCCAGGGCCCGTTCAATGAGCCGGCGCTCTGTTTGCTCCAGGTCCAGTTGGCCCCTGGTGGAAGAAGCCGTTTTGGAGTTTTCTTCTCTTGTGATACCCGGAGGCAGGTCGGTGACCCTGATGACGTTTCCGGTACAGGCCAGCAGGGCCCTTTCGATTGCGTTGCGCAGTTCCCTGACATTGCCCGGCCAGGAGTAGGTTTTGAGAACATCGATGGCTGCCCGGTCGATTTTTCGAACACTGCTTTTGAACTGGCCCCGATAACACTCCAGAAAATACCCGGCCAGGGCTTCAATGTCTTCAACCCGTTCCCTTAAGGGAGGCAGGTGGATGTTGAATGCGTTCAGACGGAAGTAAAGATCCTCGCGAAACATCCCTTGGGCGACCATTTGGCGGATATCCCGGTTGGTGGCCGATATCACCTTGACATCTACTTTGACCGCCCGGTCCGAGCCGACGGGGGTAACCGTTTTTTCTTCCACGGCATGCAGCAGCTTCGGCTGCAGTCCCATGGGCAGGTCGGCGATTTCGTCCAGGAAGATACTGCCTCCATGGGCCTTGAGGAAACTGCCCTTGCGGTCGGCCACCGCGCCGGTGAACGCGCCCTTGCGGTGACCGAACAGTTCGCTTTCCAACAGGTCGGCGGGAATGGCGGCACAGTTGACCCGCACCAGCTTCTGCTGACTACGCCCGCTCCGGTTATGGATCGCCCTTGCCACCAGCTCTTTGCCGGTGCCGCTTTCTCCTGTTATCAGTACCGAAGTTGGCGTATCGGCAACCGTTGCGATATCCCTGAAGATTTCCTGCATGGCCTTGGAGGACCCGATCATCGGGGCCGGGCCTTGGCCCGGGGCTTGGGCCGCTCCACAGTCTTGCAGGGCCCGCCTGACTACCTCGATGACTTTTTCATTGTCAAAGGGTTTGGTCAGGTAGTCATAAGCCCCTTGTTTTATTGCCGCCACCGCCATGTCGATCGTACCGAAAGCAGTCAGGATGATCAGCGGGGCCGGCAGGCCCTGGCTGGTCTTGAAATTCAACACTTCCATCCCGTC
>JALVRI010000270.1 GCA_027031325.1 Desulfobacteraceae bacterium | reverse complement strand
GGCTTGAAACTATCATTTTGCTGGAAGGCTGCCATGAAGCGATTGGCGATTTGGCGTATCCTTGTCAGGACCATGCGCGATTTTGTGCATGATGACGGTTTTACCATGGCTTCGTCGATCGCTTTTTTCTTTCTGCTTTCCTTCATTCCCTTTTCGTCGCTTTGTATTTTCGTTTTCACCAAGATCCAAAGGCTTATCTTCACCGACGCCCAGTGGGGCAAATTTGTAAGCCAGATGCTGATGGACGAAATCGGCCACATCATTCCCTTCGTTTCCAGGGCCTGGCTCAAGGAGAATATAATGCGGCCCCCCGGGGGCACCTTCCAGTTGCTCAACCTGGCCTTGTTGCCGGTTGTAAGCGGGTTCATCTTTCAGACTCTGGAAAGCTCCTATCGCAAGATTTTCGGCCTCAGATCACGCCACTTGCTGATCGGCCAGGCCATCTATGCCCTGGTGAGTATCTTCGTGGTCTTGTTTCTCTTTGTTTCCAACTTCATCTGGATAATTCTTTCCACCGCCCTGGGCGAAGTGGTGGATATTCTCCACAGCAAGTCGTACCTGAATACGATCTACGTGACCGTTCGCAGCATCCTCGACCTGGCCAATTTCGATTCCATATCCCTGGTGGTGCTGGTGGTTTTCTACCTGGTTTCGGTCAAGATCTTTCTGAACGTGCGCCTAAAATGGAACTACAGGCTGATCTGTGCGATCTGCTTCGGGTGTTTGTGGATATTGGCCCGCTCCCTTTTCGGTTGGTACGTAACCCACGTGGCCCGGATCAATTTTCTATACGGCTCCCTGAGTTCCCTGGTGATCGTCCTGCTCTGGATATACTACTCGGCCGTTGCTTTGCTCTTTACCCTGGAGATGCTGCACGTGCTCCACAAGGGGCTTTGGCACAGGCGTTTTTCTTAAGAAATGAGGCCGGTGGCCGCCCCTTGCGGAGCTTCGTCAGCCCGGGATGAAGTTCAAGGGCTTAGCCTTGTTGGCGCTCGAGCAGTTTCTTCAGCTCGTCTCCCTCGATGGTCTCCTTTTCCAGCAGGATCGTGGCGGCTTCTTCCAGCACCCGGCGCTTGGAGTTTAGGATCTCAACGGCCCGCTCGAACTGCTCGGCCAGGATTTTCTGGATTTCCTTGTCAATTACTTCGGCCGTGGCGGGGCTGAAAGGCTTGCTGATTTCGTCGTTGATCCCCAACATGGGGGCGTTTTGCTTGCCTCCGAAGTAAACCTGGCCGACTTTTTCGCTCATTCCATACTGGACCACCATCGAACGGGCGATGTCCGTCGCCCGGGACAGGTCGTTGTGGGCCCCGGTGGATACATCTTCGAAAACTATCTTTTCAGCCGCCCGGCCCCCCAGCAAAGTGGCTATCTTGTTCAGCAGTTCGGAGCGCTTCATCAGGAAACGATCTTCTGTAGGCACCTGCATGGTGTAACCCAGGGCCGCGACTCCCCGGGGCACGATGGTTATCTTCTGGACCGGGTCTGTTCCCGGCAGGCTCATGGCCACAAGGGCATGGCCGATTTCATGATAGGCCACGATCTTTTTTTCTTCCGGGTTGATGAGGCGGTTTTTCTTTTCAAGCCCGGCAATCACCCGCTCCACGGCTTCCTGGATTTCGGCCATGCTTACCTCGCTTTTTCCATGACGCACTGCCAGCAAGGCGGCTTCGTTTACCAGGTTGGCAAGGTCGGCGCCCGACATTCCCGAGGTCATGCCCGCAATCTCGGCCGGGTCGACATCAGGGGCAGTTTTGATCTTCCTCAGGTGGACCTTGAGAATTGCTTCGCGGCCGATCTTGTCCGGCCTGTCGACCAGGACCTGGCGGTCGAAGCGTCCCGGTCTCAGCAGGGCCGGGTCCAGGATCTCGGGCCGGTTGGTGGCGGCCATCAGGATCACCCCCACGCTGGGATCGAAACCGTCCATTTCAACAAGGAGCTGGTTGAGGGTCTGTTCCCGCTCGTCGTGGCCCGCCACCGGGCCGATTCCACGGGCCTTGCCCAGGGCGTCCAGCTCGTCGATGAAGATGATGCAAGGCGCTTTTTGCTTGGCCTGGTTGAACAAGTCCCGCACCCGGGCGGCTCCCATGCCGACAAACATCTCCACGAACTCGGATCCGCTCATGCTGAAAAAAGGCACCCCGCTTTCACCGGCCACGGCCTTTGCCAGGAGGGTCTTGCCGGTTCCCGGGGGGCCTACCAATAAAATCCCTTTGGGAATCCGGCCGCCGATGGCGCTGTACTTTTCCGGTGTCTTGAGAAAATCGACTATTTCGGTCAGCTCCTGCTTGGCCTCGTCCACCCCGGCAACGTCGTCGAAGGTTATTCCCGTCTCGCCCTCTTCGTAGATCCTGGCCTTGTTCTTGCCGAGGGTCATGAAACCCGGCTGCTGGTTCTGGATGCGGCGCATGGCAAAATACCAGATGCCTACGAACATGAAGACCGGCACGATCCACGACAGCAGGTCACGCATGAAGGTTGATTCGATTTCGCCCTTGAAGGTGACGTTGTGGGTTGCCAGCAGCTTGCTGATTTCAGGGTCGACCCTGACGGTGCGGAACAAAACCCCGCGCTGGGAAGAATCGTCGGACGTGCGCATGCGCCCCTGGATTTGGTTGGGGCCGATGGCAACCTCGATTATCTTGTTTTCGTTGAGCAGGCGCAAAAATTCACTGTAGGGTATGGTCTTGATTGACATGGCGGTTATCAGCATGTGTTGGAAGAGCAGCACCAGCCAGAAGCCCAGCAAGACATACCAGATAGAAAACTTGTGGTGTTTTTCCATTCAGTCCTCCTCCTTGTGAAAATCAGCGGCCGCCGTAGAGGCACCGCAAAAAGTAAAGTTTGAACTGTTGGCCTCCACCGGCCGCAATCCAAAAAAAAGCGGCTGGCCGCGCTTGGCCGTTTAGCTCCGGCCAGGCTTTTGGGGATCATATCAAAATCGCAGCGAGTCGCTGGTTTGAACGGGCCCGGATGATAAAATTCCTGGAAGCCGGGGGTTGGTTCAGCTGTTTCCGGCAAGCAGGTTTACCAGAACTTAATTCTCAATTTGCAAATTGCAAGTCGCAAATATTGTAATCGCCTGAAAGAAACAGGTCCGGCTCTTGGCCTGGGTTTGAAGCGGCTATGGGCCTTGAGTGTATTGGAGATCCAACGCCCTTGGAGTATGCGAAATTCAGGTGATGGTTTTCCGGCAGGGCAGCAGGGCCGTTGTTTCCCTGCCGGTTAGTTGCGGATTGGAAGGATGCTATTCGGGGGTACGCCTGTTTTAGTTTTCGGAATTTTCTTTTTTGTCCCCCTCGATTTGATCCGGCTGTTTCTTTTCGCTTTCCCGGGTCGCGTTGCGGAAGTTGCGGATCGCCTTGCCCATACCTCCTCCGATTTCAGGCAGCTTCCCGGCACCGAAGATGATCAGGATGATCACCAGGATGATTATCAATTCCGGCATTCCAATTCCAAACATGATACCTCCTAACCCGTAATCAGTCAGCAAGCAAGGTGACTGACAAAGCCCGCTTCAGGGCACGGGTTCTGATTGCAGTTCACTGACAAGACGTTGAAACTCGTCTGACCTGAGATAATCGTCAATTGCGCCGCGATAGTCTATCCAGGCCCGCCAGACCTTCATCCAGGCTTCGTTGTGCCAGTAATTCGATTTGTCTTGCGAGCCCTGGAGCATGTCAATATAATCCTTGAACTCATCTGCGCAGCTGTCACAGAATCTGTATGGCATGTGCAGTCTTTGGGCTTTGCCCCGGTTTTCCGGAGTCAATGCCGTCTGGCAACGTTCGCACTTGTCGGCGCCATGGGTGGACTGGAAGATGCGGCGTACGGCCAGAATCTTCCTCCTGCGGGCCACGGCGGCCTTTTGCGAGGCTGACAGGTTGAGTTTGTCGTCGAGCGAGATTATATTGGCCATTTACGATCCTGTTATGCCCTGCGGTTAACCCCTCAGGCAGGTTGGAACTATAACACCCGGCCCCTGGACTGTCAATTCGGCAATTGCAAAGGGCTTGTCTATCTCCCAGCCAGGTGTTAAATTACCACTTTTTGTAGTAACCGTAAGCTTTGTAAAAATTTTTGCCGGAGATCGATATCCAATGCAGACTAACTTCAAACCCCGGGGGTTGCCGGTGCTCATCGGCAGCCTGCCCTTGACGGATCACCGCCGGGCGCTGGACTTGATTTTCGAATACACGCCCGAAATCCCCCTCTGGCCCCAGTTGCCGGCCAACAGGGGGGAAAAGATGATCCCCCAGTTTCTTTCCGGAATGCCCGGCGCCCGGGAGCCCCTCGACTTGGCCCGCCTCGATACAAGCAGTGAAGATTTCGAAAACCGGCTGGTGGAATTTTTCCAGGTTTACCTGGAGGCCAGCGAAGATATTTCCCGGTTGGAGCAGTCGCCGCTTGCCCTTGACCCCGGGGCCGCCAAGGGTTTCTATGTTTTTTTGGAAAGGCTGGCCGGCGGCGGGCAAACGGTCGAAGCTCTCAAGGGGCAGATAACCGGTCCTTTCACCTTTTGCACCGGGGTTAGCGACCAGCACAAGCGGGCCATAGTTTACGACGATACCCTCAGGGATGCCGGGATAAAGCTGATTGCCCTCAAGGCCGGCTGGCAGGCGGCCAGGCTGGCTGAATTCGGCTCTCCGGTTATAATCTTTATCGACGAGCCGGCCCTGGCCGGTTTCGGCTCATCGGAGTTCATCAGCATTTCGCGCCGGCAGGTCCAGCAGATGCTCCAGGAGGTTGTCGAGGCCATCCACAGCCAGGGCGCCCTGGCCGGGATTCACGTTTGCGCCAACACCGACTGGTCCCTGATCCTGGATTCGGCGGTGGACATAGTAAACTTCGACGCCTTTGGCTATTTCGACCGTTTCATTCTCTACGGTGACGCCATCAAGGCTTTCGTTTCCGGCGGCGGCATCCTGGCCCTGGGCAAGGTGCCCACCGGCCACGCAGATGATATCGAATCCGCCAGCGCCGAAGACCTGTACCGCAGGCTCCAAAGCGACCTGGAGCAGTTGGCCGGCCTGGGGCTGGAGCCAAAGCAGCTTGTAAGCCAATGCCTGGTAACCCCCAGTTGCGGTACCGGCTCTTTGAGTTACGACCAGGCCCTGAAAGTCCTGGCCCTGACCCGGGAACTGTCGCAAAGACTGCGTTCGGAGTTCAGTTAAAAAAGAAAGGAAACCGAGATGAACAAGCAACAATTTACCGGTGCCTCGCGCTACGTGCTGGATGCGGAACTGGCCCAGATCGTCAACGTCTCCATGGCCCTGGAAATGCCCCTGCTGCTCAAGGGTGAGCCTGGAACCGGCAAGACCATGCTGGCCCACGCCATTGCCGAGAGCCTGGAAATGCCCCTGATAGTCTTGAATGTAAAGTCGAGCATGAAGCTGGTCGACGCCCTCTACCAGTACGATACCCTTA
>JALVRI010000269.1 GCA_027031325.1 Desulfobacteraceae bacterium | reverse complement strand
GTTAACTTTCCACCGCTGAATTCGGCGATAATCTCCAAGGCCGCGGAGAGACTGATCCTGTTGCCGGTATAATCCCGGAACACTTTCTCTATCTCAGCGGACCGCTCGGGGAAATGAAAAACAAGGGAGTCGAAAGGGCCGCAGGGACTGAGGCACTGGTTCCAATCCGATGATATAAGTGCCCGAAAACCGTCCGTCATGGCTTTGATCCCCCGGCAAAATTTCCTTCTTGAAGATCAGCCAGGAAGTTTACAAAACTTTCCAGGCCTCTGTGCCCGCTTCGGATCGTCCTGGTGACTCACGGCAAATATCATAGCCCAACGGCTTCCAAAAGGCAATTTGTTGGCGGACCTTTAGGTTGCCCAGGCCGTAGAGATAATGGGCCCCTGGCGAATCGATTTCATGTCCAGCCCCGAAGGGGATTGAGGTCTACTGGTGGTGGCGAAAATAATCCCGGATTTTGCAGCTGGCCAGTTTGGTCAAGATGGAAGGCCGAGGGCAGGCAGACCTATTCTAGTACTTCAACTGCCCTCCAACAAAGCAGATGCGGTAAAATCACAAGCCCCTTGCGGCTTCAAATGCCTCAAGACTTTTAACCGATTGAACTTCACCTTTCGGGGGAAGGCAGGGCAGAAACAAACACATGCTAACTATGTAATAATTCAGTGCAATTACTTATTGTAGGCATTTGAAGTGCATAATCCGGGATAATTCTCAGATCAATGGGATTTCCTTGGGAAAGGTGGTCACCGGCAACACTACGGTAAAAGTAGAACCGCTTCCTTCTTCACTGGTGACCTCTATTTGACCCCCATGTTTGGCCACTATTCCCTGTGAGACACTCAGGCCCAGGCCGGTACCCTTACCCTTGGGCTTGGTGGTGAAGAATGGATCGAAAATTGACGACAGTATATGTTTGGGAATACCTTTGCCGTAGTCAATGATTTTGATGGCCACGTGATTGGGTTTGTCTGCCGGCAGGGCCATCACCTGGACCTTGCCGCCTTTCTCGGACGCATCCACAGCGTTGAGGATGAGATTCAGAAATACCTGCTGGAGTTTCTGGCGATCCCCATGAATGGAAGGCAAATTTTCGGCTACCTGGAGCTCGATCCTGATGCCCGAAAGGCTTACCTGTTTTCGAACAAGCGATATGGTATCTTCCAACAGTTTCCGTAAATCGAAGGTCTCGATGGTGGTTGCACTTTCACGGGCGAAATCGAGTAGGTTGGCGATAATGTTTTTGGCGCGGCCGGTTTCGTTGGCAATGTCATTCATCATCTCGAAACGCTCTTGTTCCGACAGTTCCTTGTAATCCTCCATCAGCATATGGATGGTGAGCATTATATTGTTCAAGGGATTGTTCAACTCATGGGCCACTCCGGCGGTAAGGGTCCCCACGGCCCGCATTTTATGGCTCTGGATCAAGGCCGCCTCGCGGGCATCCATTTCCTTGATCATCTCGTTGATGGCGATGGCAAGCTCGGTGAACTCGTCCCGAAACCTGCGTTTAGGGATAATGGGAGTTATGTCCCCGGCTGCTATCCGCTGGGCGTAGCCTGAAAAACGTTTCAGGGTACTGTAGATCCTGGCAACCAGCAGGTAGGCATGGACCGCCAGGAATATCAGCAGCACCACCAGGGAGACGATATGAATATCCCGCGAACGGTCCAGGGTACGCGACAAGCTGTCTTTTTCCTTCTTGATCAACCCCTGGGCGGAATCTATCATCTCCTTGCCGTACTTGCGGAGATCGTCTTCTATCTTTGACAACAATTTCGTATTCTTGAATAGTTGCGGCTTGCGGCCTTGAATCTGTTTCAAGCGATCCAGCAAATCCTCGTAGGCCGATATCCGTGCCAGGAAAGTCTGCTGTTGTTTTTGGCCCAGTATGGCTGCAAACTGGTCGGCATTTTGGACAAAAATGGTCTTCGCCAGATGAATGTTTTCCAATGCGTCGTCAAGATTGGTGCCGTAAAGGAAAAAGTTCTTCTCGTAACGCCGGGCCTGCTGGATTTCAGATGCAAATTCGTTGACAAATTCCAAAAACTGGAGCTGGCTTTTGATCTGGTAGATATTGGTTATGAGGGCGGCTGCAACCCCGAGTGCAAAAAGGAAAACCAGGGCATAGGCAATATAGATCTGGTGCCTGACACTGAATCTTCTGCGGGACAGCAGCGCCTGCCGAGATTTTTCGACGATCTCCATGTGATCATATACCTTCCGGACGCGGGAATCCTCGTCCTGGTTATGATCACCTGCTGATTTATTGAATTCTGTCATTGAGTCTGGGCTCACGTTGACGACCCGAGGCTACCCATTGCTTCCGCCCCTATTTACTACGACTCGGCCTGAGCTGATACTCGTCCTTTTGACTATCCCCTCCGTTTTTCAAACTTCCGGCCGCCAAAAGCGATACCAGGGAAAGTTCAGCTTTGCTTGCTGCCGGCAGTGTTGAAATCAATGGAAGATCCAAGGGCCTTGGCCGCCTTTGCGATGACCCGCCGCAAGTCATCAGGGCGAAAGGGCTTGGCAATGAAGTCGAAGGCTCCCTTTTCCATCGACTCGCGGGCCAGGGCCATCATGGCATACCCGGTAATCATGATGACCTTGGTTTGAGGCCATTTTGCAAGCACCCGTTCCAGGACCTGGAGTCCGTCCATCTCATCCATCCTGATATCGGTCACCACGATGTCAAACCTTTTCTGCTCAAGCCTGTCCATGGCTTCCAGCGGGTTTTCGAAAACCTCCACTTTACAGCCGCTTTTTTCAAGGGCTGGCTTCAGCCTCTTTCCCACAATCGGTTCGTCATCCAGCAACAGGATCTCCAATCTTTCAGCCATGGGTCCTCCTTGTCAAAACCCGTCTTTAAGGCAACAGCCACCAGCCCGGCCGTTTTCGGAGCAATCAAAATATTTCAAAGAATAACGCGGCTCCCGCAATACATCTCACCGGTCAGCGCAGGCTTTGGGCGGCTTCTTTAAAGATGTCGTTATTAAAGTGCACCTCGACGAAATTAACACCCTCCACCGAACCGGCCAATTCCTTAATGGCAAGGGTCTTTTTCTGCTTGTCACGTCTCAGGGCCTTGGTGGTCACAATCACCCTGCCATCACGCGACTGGACATCGATATCACTCATGGTCTCGAGCAGCCTGGTCTTGACCTTGGCCGCCAAAAGCAGATTGGCAAGGCACTTGCGCGAATAGGTCATCGGTTCGAACTTACGATATCCAACCGCCTTGGCTATTGTAGCCGCAGCCTCATCGGGATCAATCTGGCCAAGATTTATGACCAGGTCGTAAAGGGCGGGATCCGTCTCGTCCTGCCCGTAAGCAGCCTGGGACCATTGAACACGCTGTCGTTGCCGCTTGGCAAGTATTTTCCTGGCCTTTTGAAGACTGACGCCGTTTTCCTCTGCCACCGCTTTTGCCATTTTTTCGCTGTCCGACAATATCCGCACCCTAAGGGCGTGAGAAATCCCCAACACATAAAGGTGAGCTGCCAGGGACCAAGTTACCATTTTGTCGGCCGCCAGGCGCTCCAGAACCTCTGCTTCGATGCAGGCCAGATAATAGTACCATTTCTTGGGCGGCATGCCCCTGAGCAAAGATGGCTCTCTTTCAAGGGCTTCAGCAAGCTTTTCTTCTTCAATGTCGTATTTGGCGGCAATCTCTTTCAGCAGCCCGTATTCAAGCCGCCCGTAACCGGTGATCTCAGCCGTCCGGCTGCCGATTTGATCCTCAGCCGCCCTGTCATCAGCCGAAATAACTATAATAGACATGATACGCTCCTTGATTATATCCCGCGGGACACCATTTTATACCGCATCCACCGGTGGTTGCGATGCCCGGTGAACCTCTACGTTGTGAATTCCTTCCAGGGCGTTGCATATCTGGTCAAGACGCTTGCGAAGCTTACCTGCCTTGGATTCTTTTTCCCTGGGATAGACTACCACGTTACCGTAGTGACAAGCCACCTTGATATTGGGCCACTCTTCCACCAATGCCGCTTTGACACGACAGGCAATGGCAAAATCCTTGGCCTTGCGAAGGCATTTTTCAGTATCCTGAAAGCAGGCATTGTCGGCCGTTTCGCAGATAAAGTCCACCGCCTGATCGACGGTAATCTTGTCGATCCGGATGACAAGATCGTAGAGAGTACTGTCAGACGGATCAACCCCGTAAAGTGTCTTGGTCCACTTGCGGCGCTGGAGGTCGTCTTTGAGTAACAGCTCGCGGGCTTTGCGGGCACTAATCTTGGATCGTTCCACTTCCTGGGCCACCCGCTTTTCCAGGTCGGCGGTTATGCGAACCTTAAGCACCTGTTCAAGCCCCGTCAGCAACAGGTGACCGGCCAAACCATGATAAACCAGCTTTCCCTCGGCCGCCGCCCTTTCAGCCAGGGCCGCCCTGATATAAGCTATGTAAGACTGCTTGCTGTGGCTGAGCCTGTCAAGGATTCGGGGGGCATCGTGAATGGCCCGGGCCAGCTTGATTTCAGGTACACTGAACCTTTCACTCGCTTCCAGCAGAACATCACGGCTTACAAGGGGGTATCCCAACCGTTCAGCAACTTTCTCGGCAACAGCCTTACCCATGTAATATGAACCCCGGGATATGGTAATAATCGCCATTTTGTAATTTTTTCCTTTCTTGCTTAAACACCGTAGATAAGTTTGATCATTGCAATCATGACCACCAGGAATACCACGCTTACCAGGGCGCCGGCCTTCATGAAATCGACTGTCCTGTAACGGCCCGGCCCCATGTAGAGGGCGTTGACCTGGTGGGTGGGCAGCATAAAGGAGTTGCTGGTGGCAAGCCCCACTACCAGAGCCGCCATGCGCGGATCTGCGTTGGCTGCCATTGCCATGTTGACCACCAGGGGAACCAGTAAAACGGTAGCCCCCACGTTGGAAATAACCAGTGTGAAAAGGGTGGAAAGAATCCCGATCACCGAAAGCAGCACTATGGGAGACACGGTGCCGATAAGGCTGAGTACACTGTGGGCGATCCAAGCGGCGGTGCCCGTCTTTTCAGTTGCGATGCCCAGGGGGATAAGTCCTCCCAGCAGGAAAATCGTCCGCCAGTCGACTGCCTGGTAAGCTTCATCGATGGTCAGGACCTTGCTCAGGACCATTCCCAGGGCGCCGGTCATCAGGGCCACCGATAGCTGGATCTTGAATCCCATGATCATGGTCAGCGAAACAATCAGCCAGATGCTTGCCCAGACGGCTTTTTCCGGCCGCATTTCTTCCGTCTCGGTCGGAATGTTGAAAAGGAGGCCGCCTGCGTCCTGGAGGTTCTTCAAACGTTTCCAGGTACCGAAAAGGCACAGCACGTCCCCTACCTGCAGCGGTATATCGTGGATTTCGGAACGAAAGGTTTCTTCCTGGCGATAGATGGCAAGGGGTGTCACCCGAAACCGATCCTGGA
>JALVRI010000268.1 GCA_027031325.1 Desulfobacteraceae bacterium | reverse complement strand
GGTCAGCCGGTAGGCCATGAATTTCAGCCCCAGGATACCCAGTCCGGCTGCCAAGGACAGCCCGCCGGCCTTGATACGCATTTTCGCGCGGGTATTTTCAGGGACCGGAGGCATAACTTTCTCCTGTAAGGTCAACACCCTTGGGTGTGCTTTGGATCCAGCAGAGATCCTATTTGCTGCATGATGAGGGCGGTGGCCTTTTCAAATATATCCTTATAGCGGCGGCGGGCGGAACTCGAAAAAGGCTTGAAAGGCTCCTTTATCCGGAACTGTTTCAGGTGTCGCTCGAAGTCCAGCAAGGGACCGATCCGGTATGTTACCTGGCCCCTGCGGGCAAAGGGCAGGTTGCCCGGGTAAATATGGTTGCTGTTGTTGCATCCCACCGGCACCACCGGGGTCTTGGTGGCCAGGGCCAGCTGGGCAAGGCCCGTGTGGCCTTCTCCCAGGGTCTTGGAACGTGTTCCTTCGGGGAAAATGATCAGGTTGAGCCTTTTTTCGGACAGGGCCGATGTGCTTAGCTCCGTGACCCTGTCCATAACGGCCTCATAACCCCGCCTGACCTTTTCCGCCAGGTTTTCTGTCATCGAGGCCGCCGCTTCTCCGCTCTTGTTGGTAAAGCTGCGGACCGATTCGAGCTTGCCGTCGATGAATTGCTTGAGGGCGCGGTATTCTGCCGGGGCGCAGGAACGTCCCAGCTGGGTATTGAAGAAATCTTCAACGTAACTGCGCAGGGAAGGCACTGGTATTGTGTTGCACCAGCGCAGCACATAGGCCAGGGCCGCGTTACGAAAATAGGCGGTTTTGACCCAGGTGGCCGTGAAGCGGAAGCTTTTCATTTTCCATAGTTTATACTGAAACGGCCAATAGTTGAACCTGTCGGTATGGTTCATGGCGAAGATAACACCCTTGTGGCGGGGAATATTTTCAGTGCCTTCGAAGTTGATTTTTACACCGCTCAATCTGTAGTTGGGGGTTAGCAGAAAATGGCCGATGAATTTTTGAAACGGCGGTGTTGTGGCAAGCCTGATTTTGTCCAGGCAAGCGGCGCTCCAGGTTGATGAAGGTTTGTGCATCGGGTTCTCCCTTGGTGTTTGCGATCCGTTTGGCAGCCCGGGCCGGGTCAGCTCAGGCCGTCACCCATTGCGGCACCTTACCCATGCATACCTGTTTTCCGTCCGGCTCGCAAAGAAATTCATGATCCGGGTTCAATGTGATCGGCCCCCGATTCCGTTGAGGCTTTCCATTACCTTGTAGAGGGCCTGGGTGCCTTTTTGTTCCAGGCCGCAGGCCATGGCGGCGGTATAGAACTGGTGGGCCAGGGCCAGTCCTGGCAGGCAAAGGTTCATTCGACGGGCCTCTTGCAGGGCGATGCCCATGTCCTTTACGAAATGCTTGATGTAGAAGCCCGGCTCGAAGTCGTTTTTGACAATTCGCCGGCCAAGGTTGTTGATGGACCAGCAGGAGGCCGCTCCCTGTCCGATCACCTCTATCAGGCAGTCAAGATCCAGGCCGGCCTTGAAACCGTAAAGCAGGGATTCGACCACTCCGATCATGGTGCCGGCAATCAGGATCTGGTTGCTCATTTTGGTGTGTTGACCGGCACCCGGACCGCCCATTAGGCGGATGTTTTCCCCCATCAGGCGGAAAAAGGGCAGCACCTGCTCAAAGACCTCTTCCCGTCCTCCCACCATGATGGCAAGGGAAGCCTGTCGGGCGCCGCTATCACCGCCGGATACGGGTGCGTCCAGGCTGGCACAACCGGCTGCTGAGGCCAGTTCATGGATTCTAAGGGCAAGGTCCGGGCTGGATGTGGTCATGTCGACCACTATGGTTCCCGGAGCACATGCTTCCAGCAGACCTTGCGGTCCTGAAACGACCTGCTCCACGTCCTCCGGAAATCCCAGCATGAGGAAAACTATCCGGCTCTGGCGGGCCACGGCGGCGGGTCCCTCGCACCATCCGGCCCCCTTGGCGAGCAAGCCGGCGGCCTTGTGCCGGCTGCGGTTGAAAACGTTGACCTTGTAGCCCGCTTTGAGCAGGTGGCCGCACATGGAAGCCCCCATGACCCCGGTTCCTATCCAGCCGATGGTGTCAAGAGTCATTTTGTCAAGCACCTTTCGTGTTTCGATTGATAATTTGCCTGAATGATGAAACAATGTGTATAATTAAACGCTGAGCGGGGTGTCAAGCAAACCTGAATTGTGACCCCCTGTAATCGGCCCCCGGGGGACGGGAAGAGATGACTTTTTTGCCGGCCAAGGTCGAGTGTTACGATGGCTACCGCGGGCAGCAGGAACCACGCCGTTTTGATCTCGGCCGGCGCCGGATCGAGGTGGTGCGCGTCCTGGACCGTTGGATTGGGCCTGATCACAGGTACTTCAAGGTCTTGGGAAGTGACGGCTGTTTATATGTCTTACGGCATGACGAGCGTTGCTGGAGTTGGGAAGTTGTTTTTTTCTCAGCCCCCGGTCCGGCAGGCGATGAAGACCCCTTGAAAAGGGGTGATCGTGGGAGACGAAAGCGGGGCGGGTATGCGGATTGAAAACGCCTTGATCATCGATACATCCAACCTTGCCGGTCGCGATCTTGAGGTCAAGTGCAGCTGGAAGGCGGTCCGTTTCCCGTTGCTGAAGGAATTGGCTTCCGGAAGGCAGCTCTTTTTTCCCAGGCCGGTGGAACTTAGTCTGGCCATCAAGGCCGAACAGGACCTGGTGCGCGCCAGCGGCCGGATGGTAACGGCCGTTCAACTGGACTGCAGCCGTTGCCTGGAAAAATTCGATCTCCTGATAGATCAATCCCTGGAACTGGTATATCAACCGGCGGCCTCTGCCGTGGAGCCTGAAGAAGACGAAGTTGAACTGACAGCCGAGCAAATCGAGCTGATAGCCTTTGAGGATTCGAAGATAGATCTGCGCCAGGCAGTTGCGGAACAGGTGATATTGGCTATTCCCATAAAGCCACTTTGCAGCCCGCAATGCAAAGGCTTATGCCCCCATTGCGGCATGAATCTAAACCTCGGCCCTTGCCATTGCCCGGCCCGGCGGCCGACTGGACCCTTTGCCGGGTTGAAGGTGCTACTGGATGGTGGCGGGTCGGATTAGGAGGAAAAAATGTTGTCTTGCGGGTACCGGAAGATGAACCCCTGCAAACCAGTCTTGATTTCAGTCTTGATCATATCCGCTCTGGTCCTGGGCCCCACCGGTTGTACCGGGCACCACATGCGCATTGATGCCCGTTTCGACCGTCTTGACGGCCTGCAGGAAAAAGACCTGGTCTATTTTTCCGGCAAAGAGGTCGGCAAGGTCGAGGATATCGATCCTGCCAATGGAAGCGGCTATATCGTTCACCTGGTGCTGGACAGGGACCTGGAAAATCTCCCCCAGAAGTTCAGTTGTCTCGACCTGGCCGATGATCCCAGCCGGACGGGCCGCAAGGGAATCGTCATTCGACCCGGCTCCGGGGGGCAGTACGTTCTGAAAGACGGGGCGGTGGTCAAAGGTGGATGCAGCTATGAAACCTGGAGCGATACCCTCCAGAAGCAGGTCGAGGAAGGCTTGCGGGTTATGCACGATTTGGCCCGCAAGGCCGCCGAGAGCCTCGATGCCGTGACCAGGAGCGAGCGCTACAAGCAGTTGCAGCAGGAGCTTAAAGATCTGGCCGCTAAAATCGGCGAGGCTGCCGAGATGGCCCGCGAAACGGTGGTTGAAAAAGTTATTCCCGACCTTGAAAAGCGGCTGAAAGAACTCAAGAAAAAATTGAAGCAATACGGGGAGCAGGAAAAAATCAAGCCCCTGGAAGATCAGCTTGAGAAGATAAAAAGAATTTGAACCCGGATTATGCAACTTGCAAGTTGGGTTTGATGGAGTGACCCGGAATGTCCATCCGCATGTTGGCAAGGGATCTTTATCGACTTCACCGTGAGGTCGAGCAATTGGAAAGAGAGCTTCAGAACGCGCCGGATCGGGAGAAAGCACGCATAAGCGAGCGTCTCCGCAAGGCCAGGGCTGAAAAAGAAGAACTGCGCAGGATACTCGATGGGCAACTGGAGCGTTGAACCCGGATTTTGCACTTCAAATGCCTAACAGGCTGTTGAAAAACGTCATGAGCGCAGGCCAGGCAAGGCAAAATCCGACGAAAAAGCGCAGTTTATTGGTAATAAATGAGCATTTTGAGGAGGATTTTAACGCCGCATGGCCAAGCGTAATAGTTTTTCAACAGCCTGCTAAAGATTTTTACCGATTGAACTTTACCTTTTGGGTGAAGGCGCGACCGGGAACAAATACATGTAACTATGAAATAATACGTTGAATTTGCTTCTTTTCAGGAATTTGAAGTGCAAAATCCGGGTTGGAAGACCGTCACTTCTTGAAAAACATGTAAATGGCCAGTGCCGTCAGGATCAAGGCGAATATTTTCTTGAAATTGGCGGTGGAGACATGCTCGACCAGCCGGGCGCCCGCCTGGGCGCCGATAATGCCTCCAAGGCCCAGGATTATTCCGGCGCGCCATTCCACGTTGGCAAGCTTTCCATGGGCCGCAAGGGCTGACATCGAAATCACCATTATGGCCAAAAAAGACGTGCCGACCGCTTTCTGGGCGCTGTAGCCCAGGAATATGAGCAGGGGCACCATCAGGAAACCGCCTCCGAGGCCTGAAAAGGCGGCCCCGATACCGACAGCGATTCCCGCCACGGCAAAAAACAAGATGTTGGAATAACCCGCCATGGGAAGATGTTTTCCTTCTAACCCTTTGGCTTGCGTCGCAGCAAGGCGTGATAAATTTCAGTCAGGCGCCGGAAGACTTTCACGTTTCCGCCACGGTCCGGATGGTGCTCGAGGGCCAGCTTGCGGTAGCGCCGGGAAAGTTCCTTGCGGCTCATCCCGGCCAGCTCCTTCCAGCTTACGGAAAACAGCCTGGCAGCCTCGTCCATCTTGACCCTTACTTTCCTTGGGGGAGTATAACGCCGGTGGCTGTTGATGAAGTCTTCCATTTCGTCCATCCACGCCGGACGCCGTCTTGGCATGGATGAGGTGTCGAAAAAAGTTATGGCGTAGCGAACGAGATAGGGATGCAATCCTTGCCAGGCCTGCATTCCGGCCCAGAATTGCTTGTCGACGTTCAGGGCGCAGAGCCTGTCGATAAAGAAATCGTCCAGCCCTTCTTGATTTACCGAAGAAGGATCGATGCGGGCTTGGGGCGATGTGAAGAATTGTTTCAGATCGAATATGGTAAAAACGTAGGCCATCTTCTGCCTTGACGGCAGCAGCATTTCCTGGGCGATAAAGTACTGTTCCAGCTCGTCTCTCGACTTTGCGGCAAGGTTGATGAAATACTTTTCCGGCATCCCGGCCAGGCTCTGCTGGTTCATGTCGCCGAAACGCAGGAAATGGTGCCTGCGCTTGTCGAAAAGGTGGATTGTGAAGTCGCCGCGCGGTTTCTGTTCAAGTCCGG
>JALVRI010000267.1 GCA_027031325.1 Desulfobacteraceae bacterium | reverse complement strand
GTAGGCCGATTCAAAAGTGGAGCAATGGATGCCGGGGAGCTGTCGAATTACGAGTGTGAAGCCTGCCCCGGCGCCGGTTCCTGTTCCGGAATGTTCACGGCCAATACCATGAGTAACCTCAGCGAGGCCCTGGGAATGTCGTTGCCCTTCAATGGCTCCATCCCGGCGGTTTACTCCCAACGGGTTCATCTTGCCAAGCAGAGCGGTCGTGCGATAGTGGAGCTTGTCCGGGCCGGGATAACTCCACGCAAAATCATGACCCGCGAGGCGTTTTACAACGCTATCTGCGTAGACATGGCCCTGGGGGGATCAACCAACACCGCTCTTCACCTGCCGGCCATCGCCTACTACGGCGAAGTTGATTTGACGTTGAAGGATTTTTCCGCCTTTACCGAAAGGGTACCCCACCTGACCACCATGGCCCCGGCCGGTCCGCACCATATCATCGACCTGTTTCACGCCGGCGGGGTGCCGGCGATTTTGGCCGAGCTGGATACCGCCGGACTGATAGAATCCGGGGCGATGACCGTAGCGGCGAAACCCATGGGTACCGTGCTGAAAGATATCGGCGCGGGTATCCGGGACAGCCAGGTGATCAGGCCCTTTGCCCGGCCGGTGCATTCCAGCGGCGGCCTGGCGGTGTTGACCGGCAACCTGGCTCCTGACGGGGCCATTGTCAAGCAGGCTGCCGTGGCCGAGGAAATGATGACCCACAGCGGACCTGCCCGTATTTTCGATTCCGAAGAAGACGCCTGCCGGGCCATTATGAACGGCGGGATTGAAAAGGGCGATGTGATTGTCATCCGCTACGAGGGACCCCGGGGCGGACCCGGGATGCGGGAGATGCTCTCGGCGACTTCCGCAGTGGCCGGGATGGGGATGGACAAGGATGTTGCCATGATTACCGACGGACGTTTCTCCGGTGCCACCCGCGGGGCATCCATCGGCCATGTTTCACCGGAGGCAGCGGCCGGCGGGACACTGGCGATCCTGCAACCCGGAGATATTATCGAGATTGATATCCCAAAGCGGCGACTCGACGTGCGCCTGGACGATGAGCAGATCAGGCGCAGAAAGGCGGCCCTGCCGGATTTTGAACCAAAGATCAAAACCGGCTATGCCGCCCGCTATGCGCGTTTTGTTTCCAGCGCCGACAAGGGAGCCGTGTTTCCACGTTAACAAAAGTTTTTTCAACAAGGAGGAGGACCGATGAAAAAGTTGTTATCAATCGCCATCACGTTGTGTTTCCTGTTCAGCGCCAGTGCGGCTTTGGCAGCCACAATCAAAATCAAGCTGGGCGTGGTCACCAAGCCGGGCTCCGCCCAGAACATTGTAGCCGAAAAATTCAAGCAGCTTATCGAGAAACGTTCCAACGGTAAGATCAAGGTCCACATTTACCATTCGGCTTCGTTGGGCAACGAAACCGAAATTTTGCAGCAGGTCCAGATGAACACGGTTCAGATGGCCATAATTACCGGCGGCCCCTTTGACACCTTCGATCCGATGGTGCGGGTGATCAACTATCCTTTCCTGTTTAAAGACAATGCCCAGGCAGACAAGATTTTGGACGGTCCCCTGGGGGCGGAAATCCTGAAAAGCCTGGAAAGTTCCGGTTTCAAGGGGCTTTGTTACTCGGAAAACGGATTTCGCAACCTGACCAACAACAAGCGCCCGGTGAGAACTCCCGAGGATGTCAAGGG
>JALVRI010000266.1 GCA_027031325.1 Desulfobacteraceae bacterium | reverse complement strand
GCCGTAGGTCCCATGATGGCCGAAATCTGGGGTATCACCCCCGAGGCCAGTGAATTACGGTAAAAAATCTGGCCGTAACCGGAAAGAGCGTCCACCCCTTCCTGGATACGGGCACCGCCTGAATCGTTCAGGCCAATGAAAGGAACCCCGGCTTTGAGGGCCATGTCCATGACCTTGCAGATCTTTTTGGCGTGCATTTCCCCCAGGCTGCCGGCCCTGGAGGTAAAGTCCTGAGCATAGGCGAATACCGGCCGGCCGTCCACCAGTCCATGGCCGGTGATCACCCCGTCGGATGCAATCTCCACCTTTTCCATTCCGAAGTTGACGCAGCGGTGCTCGACAAACATGTCCAGTTCGCGGAACGTTCCCTTGTCGAACAAGTAATCCAGACGTTCGCGGGCGGTCAGCTTACCCTTTTCCTTGTGCCTGGCGACCGCTTTCTTGCCCCCCATCTCAAGGATTCGGGCCTCGCGTTCCTTGAGCTCCTTGAGCTTGTCCTCGACAGTTCCCATCACCGATTCCTTTCCTCTGAACTGGTTGGATCAAAGATTGGCATGCTTACAGCAGGCAACCTTGATCTGGTTATTTGTTATGATATCAATATGATAAAATTTTTTACACCATCTCTTGGTCAAAACCAAATTTCTAAAATTCTAGACTAGTTACTGGTTGTCAAGCAAAAAAAGCAATTCCTGGGCCGCCACTGTAGGCGCCTTGAGACCTTTTTTCACCTCGGTGGAAATCGATTCCAACCGGTCCCTTACGGCCGGATGGTTGAAAAACCTTTCCTTGAGACCGTCTTCCACCAGCGACCACATCCACTGCAGGGCCTGGGAGCGGCGCTTTTCTTCCAACTCCCCGGTGGCCGAAAGTCTGCGGCGGTGCTCACATACCGTTTCCCAGATCTTGTCGACCCCCTCCAGGGTCAGGGCCGAACAGGTCAGAACAGGAGGATACCAGGTCGGGGTGGCCGGGTTCAGGAGGTGAAGGGCAATTTCATAGGCCTTGGCCGCCTTGCGGGCCTTTTCCACGTTGTCCCCGTCGGCCTTGTTGACCGCCACGGCATCGGCAAGTTCCAGCACACCTTTCTTTATCCCCTGCAACTCGTCACCGGCGCCTGCCAGCATCAGCACCAGGAAAAAGTCTACCATGGAGGCAACCGTGGTCTCGGATTGGCCCACCCCCACCGTTTCGACAATGACCACGTCGAAACCGGCTGCCTCGCAGACGATCATGGTTTCGCGGGTCATGCGGGCCACCCCTCCCAGGGTAGTGCCGGCCGGAGAGGGCCTGATAAAAGCCTGGGGGGCCACAGACAGGCGCTCCATGCGGGTCTTGTCGGCCATGATGCTGCCGCCGCTGCGCTTGCTGGAAGGATCCACGGCCAACACAGCCACCCGGTGCCCTTTTTCGATGAGCATCATGCCCAGGCTTTCGATGAAAGTACTTTTCCCGACCCCGGGCACGCCGGTTATTCCCAGGCGAATCGCCTTGCCGCCATGGGCAAGGAGGCCGTCAATCACTTGCTGTGCCAGCCGGCGGTGTTCCGGGCGGGTGCTTTCCACCAGGGTAATGGTTTTTGCCAGCAGGCGGCGGTCACCGGAGCAAACGCCCTCGATATAGGTTTCAGGATCCATATTCAGCATATCAGCCGCCCCGTCGCTCTTGCAGGCAGTTGAAAAACTATTACGCTTGGCCCTA
>JALVRI010000265.1 GCA_027031325.1 Desulfobacteraceae bacterium | reverse complement strand
TGGACTGGACGGCCTGATCCTGGGAGTCGACAACCTGCGCCACGACGTCAATCTCAGCCCGACTTTCTGCAGTGCAACGTCCAAGATAGCATCCCGGCTCATCCTTCGTCACCTGGGCATGGAACGCCGTTCTTCAGCCTCCGGCCGGGACGGCTGGCTGAAACAGGTCGAGGACTACAAGCAACTTTACCGCCGGATGATGCGTGATGCCATCGACCAGGCCAAGGGCAGGGATCAACTCCAGATTGAATGCCTGGCCCAGGCGGCCGCCATCAAGATGCTGATAGAGGAAGTCAAGCAGCAGTACGAAGATCTGGTTCGCCGGATGAAATCGGCGGCGAACAAATCCGACCTGGCGGTTCACAACGATGCCAGCGAGGCTCCCAAACTGAAAGAGAAGCTCAGCCGTGCCCTTCAGCTCCGGCCCCAGGTGTTGCTGGCGGTAGGCAAGGAGCTGGCAGGATACCTGGCCGATGTCCAGGAGGGAGACTTGCGTGAAGCCAGGGAGGCCGTATTCGGGCCCTGCTTCAGCTTTCCGGTTGATATCTTGCGTAACCCGCTGCTTTTTGCGGAAAATCCATACAACGATTTTTTCATGCTCTCCGAGTATGACCTTAACCTTGGCCGCCGGATAGAAGACCCGGACAAGTACGATGCCTTGCTGGCCCTGATTCAGGAAATACTCGGCCGGCTGGATGTTGACGATAAAGGCAAGGCGGCCGTCCCGGTTGACCGCCGTCTCCAGGACTCCGAGCTGGAAGAATTCGGCCGCCGGCAGGTTGCCGCCAGGCGCAAGCAGATTGACCGCTTGTTGCGCAACCTGGAAAACATAAACCGCCTCTTTGACTGGGAGACGACGCGCGACAGGCTGCGGGAGCTGAAGCGCAGGAAAGAAGAGCGGAAGGCCGTAGCCGGAATCAAATCCCTGATGCAGGACCAGCGCCGGTTGCTCCAGTATTTCTACCGCCAGTTCCGGCGCAGGGGACTGATGGAGCGCATAGCCGCCGCTTACCTGATGCAGCCGGAATACAAGAAGTACTGTCCGCCGCTGGTACCGCAGCAGATCATGCAGTACATGATTTCTTCCCGCGGGCGCAAGGTTGTCAAACAACGATTGAAACGCCTGAAAAAGCTTTACGGGCGCGGTTTCAATCTGAGACCGCTCAACAGGAAGACCAAACAGCTCAAGCAAATTACGGCGGCCGAACAACGCCGTTTCCTGTTGCGTTTCCTGAACGCTTTTTGCAGGTTGCACCGTGACCTGCGGAATTTCGAGCTGATCAAGGAAGCCATGGAGCGGGTAAACCTGTTGAGCGAAGAAAAGCTACTCAGCCTTTCGCGTGAAAACAACACCCTCTACGAGTTCCTCCTGCCCCACGAGCAGAGCACCGAAGAAGCTCCCATAATCAGGCACGTGGTGATCAAGGCCGACGTGCGCGGCTCGACGGATCTTACTTACAGGATGAACAAGCATGGTATGAATCCGGCTACTTATTTCAGCCTGAATTTTTTCGATCCCATCTCCCAGATTCTTTCCGAGTACGACGCCCTCAAGGTATTCATCGAGGGCGATGCAATCATCCTTTCGATTTTCGAACGCCGGAACCGGCCGGCCGACTGGTACAGCGTGGCAAGGGCCTGCGGGGTAGCCCTGAATATCCTGATGATCATCGGCCGCTGCAACGAGAACAACAAGCGCCACCGCCTGCCGGTGCTCGAACTGGGACTGGGCATAAGTTACCTGGACAAGGCTCCGACCTTTCTTTTCGACGGGAACAACCGGATCATGATATCTTCGGCAATCAACCAGGCCGACCGCCTCTCAGGTTGCGCCAAGCAGGCCCGCCGGCTTATCCGGAAGAACAAGACGCCTTTCAACCTCTTTGTCTTTCAGACGGCAAGTGAAGAAGAGATGGCCTCCACCAGGGACGACCTGTTCCTGCGTTACAATGTCAACGGGATCGAGCTGAACCAGGCCGGTTTCGAGAAGCTTTCGCGGGAAATCGACCTTAAGATGATCAAGGGCAACGTGCCCGACCTGCACACCAAGAAGGTGAATCTTTATACAGGCAGGTTCCCCACCAAGTCCGGCCGTTTCCAGCGCCTGGTGATACGCGAAGCCCAGGTGCCGGTGGTGGACCCGTCCAACCT
Organism: Desulfobacteraceae bacterium; assembly: GCA_027031325.1. Classification (GTDB taxonomy): domain Bacteria; phylum Desulfobacterota; class Desulfobacteria; order Desulfobacterales; family Desulfosarcinaceae; genus JALVQM01. Next base: position 3,324 of record JALVRI010000265.1, on the reverse strand, counting down.
GAGTGTAAGGCGCATCACTTCCCGCAAGTACTACGAGGTGTGCACCCACCCGCTGTTGTACAAGCTGGCGCGCGGCAAGACCGGCTGAAGCACGTCGGCGGACGATCAGTCTTCCTGAAGTTCCTTGATATCGGCGTAGTAATCAAGGGCCTCCGGGTTGGCCAGGGCGTCCTTGTTTTTGACCGGCAGACCGTGGATGACGTTCTTTACGGCCAACTCCACTTTCTTCATGTTCAATGTGTAGGGTACCGCCGGAGTCGGCAGGATTTTTGCCGGAACATGCCGGGGAGAAGCGTTGGCCCGGATGGTTTTTCTTATCTTGTCTTTCAGTTCGTCGGTCAATTCGTAGCCGGGAGCCAGCTTGACGAAGAGAATAACGCGCACGTCGTTTTTCCAGTTCTGGCCTACCACCAGGCTGTCTTCTATTTCCTCCAGCTGATCCACCTGGCGGTAGATCTCGGCGGTACCTATACGCACGCCGCCGGGGTTCAGGGTGGCGTCGGAGCGGCCGTAGAAAATCACGCCCCCGCGTTCGGTGATCTCGATGTAATCTCCGTGGCGCCAAACGCCCGGGTAGACGTCGAAGTAGGCCGCATGGTATTTCTTTCCGTCAGGATCGTTCCAGAAGTAGATCGGCATGGAAGGAAAAGGCGCCGTGCAAACAAGTTCTCCCTGCCGGCCGACCACCGGTTTGCCGTTTTCATCGAAGGCTTCCACTTTCATGGCCAGGCCGCGGCACTGCAATTCCCCGGCGTAGACCGGACCCATGGGATTGCCGAGGGCAAAACAGCCGTTGAGATCTGTTCCGCCGGCGATCGAGGCCAGTTGGAGGTCAGATTTTACGTTCCGGTAAACGAAGCGAAATCCTTCGACCGACAGGGGTGAACCGGTTGAAAGCACGGCCCGCAAAGGCTTCAGGTCGAATTCCCGGGCCGGCTTCAACCCTGAGTTCATGAGGGCGGAGATATAACCGGCGCTGGTTCCGAAAACGGTTATCTTTTCCTGCTGGGCCATTTCCCACAGGGCCCGCGGCGAAGGATGGAAAGGATTGCCGTCGTACAGGACCAGAGTTGCGCCCACGGCCAGGGAAGACACCAGCCAGTTCCACATCATCCAGCCGCAGGTGGTAAAATAGAAAATCGTATCGCTGCGTTTCAGATCGGTGTGCAGCACGAGTTCTTTCAGGTGGTGGATCAGGATGCCGCCGGCGCTTTGGACCATGCACTTGGGAAGACCGGTGGTCCCCGAAGAGTACATGATGTAAAGGGGATGATCGAAAGGAAGCTGGACAAAGTCTATCTCCCCGTCATCTGCCGGGTTGCAAAAATCATCGAAAAGGACGGCACGGTCGATATTCCCGATATCCGGGCCCTCGGTTGTGTAAGGAACCACCACCAGCTTTTTGACCGAGTCCAGGCGGGCCGTAACCTGTGAAATCTTCTCCAGGCTGTCCAGGCGTTTGCCTTTGAAAAAGTAACCGTCGGCCGTGAAAAGGATCTTGGGCTCGATCTGGCCGAAGCGGTCCATCACGCCCTTGATGCCGAAATCGGGAGAACATGATGACCAGGTGGCTCCGCAGCTTACGGCCGCCAGCATGGCGATTATGGTCTCGGGCATGTTGGGCATGAACCCTGCCACCCGGTCGCCGGGCTTTACTCCGGCATCCTTCAGGGCCGAGGACAGCCGGGCCACCTGGCGGTAAAGCTCGGCATAGCTCAGGGTACGGCGGACCTTGTCTTCACCCCTGAAAATCAAGGCTGTCTGCTGGTCGCGGTAGCGCAAAAGATTCTCGGCGAAATTGAGCTTGGCTCCCTCGAACCACTTGGCGCCCGGCATCTTGTTGATATCGTCTATCACCCTTTGGTAACCCTGGGAATGGATGATGCCGGCCTCTTGCCACCAGGTGGCCCAGAAATCGGGTATATTGTCGATTGACCACTGGTAGAGCTCGGGGTATTGACTGAGGGCCAGGTTGTACCTATGGTTTACCTGGTTCATGAATTTGTACATGTTGCTGGCGCGGACTTTTTCTTCAGACGGGGTCCAGAGCAGTTCTGCCATTGACGATCTCCTTGGCTGGGTTGGTGCCGGCCCGGCCAGGGCGGATTAACCCCGGCTCCAGGGCCTGTAAGCGTTATTTTGAAAAGGCCCGAAACGGGTAAATCGGATTTAATCACTGAAGGCGAGCTTAGCAAGATCGGGGATTTTTTTCAATATCGACGAGCCGGCAATGACAGCCGGGTAAAAACGGCCTGAACCGGCGGACTTGTACCGACCGTCCGCTGTGATAAATCGACAACTTGCAAGTTTCGAAAGAGGACCATGCATTACGAAGGTAACATTATCCGGCCTCCCAGCGAGGCCAACAGTATCTTGCTGCAGGTGACCGTGGGCTGTTCGCGCAACAAGTGCACTTTCTGTGGCACTTACATGGGGGAGCGTTTCAAGATCAAGCCCGACAGGGTCATCATGGAAGATATCGAGTTTGCCTCCCGTTACTGCCGCCGCCAGCACCGGGTATTCCTGTGCGACGGCGATGCCTTGATAATTCCCCAAAAGCGCCTGGTAACCATTTTGGAGCGCGTCAGGCAGAAGCTGCCCTGGGTAAACCGGGTCGGTGCCTACGCCAACGCCAAGAGTCTCAAGATGAAGACCGACGAGCAATTGGCACAATTGCGGGAAAAAGGTCTCGCCATCCTTTACATGGGGCTCGAAACAGGTGACGATGTGACCCTCGAGGCCATCAACAAGGGGGCCGACTCCAGGACCATGATCGCCATGGGACGCAAGGCCAGGGCCGCCGGTATGAAGTTGTCACTGACGGTCCTGCTGGGAATAGCCGGTCCCGAGCGCTCCGGGATCCACGCCCGGGAAACCGGGCGGGTGATTTCGGCCATCGACCCGGAATACGTGGGCGCCCTGAGCCTGATGCTGATTCCGGGCACCCCCTTGCACGCCGACTGGCAAGCCGGTCGCTTCAAGCTCCTGGAGCCCATGGAGATGCTGGCTGAACTGCGGACCATGATCGCCCATACCGATATGAGCCGGGGGCTGTTTCACGCCAACCACGCTTCAAACTACCTGCCCATCAAGGCCCGCATGCCCAAGGACAAGGCCCGGGTCCTGGAGCTGATCGACCAGGCCCTGGAAGGCCGCATATCGCTCAAGCCGGAATGGATGCGGGCCCTTTGATCCCAGGACGCGTTCTGCCGGAGATTCAGGAGCGCCGGTTAGGTGCATCCCCGTCCAGGGCGCGGCGGACCGCCTTGCCGAGGGACTCGATGGTGTATGGTTTGCGAACGTAAGAGGAGGCCCCCAGGGCCA
>JALVRI010000264.1 GCA_027031325.1 Desulfobacteraceae bacterium | reverse complement strand
GAGGCTACCAGGCATGCGGTGGAACACGACGTGGATGCCGTACTGCTGGTAGATCCTTATTACAACGGCCCCAGTTCCCTCGAGATAAGAAGGGAATACGTGGCGCCGATCGCGGCCGCCTTTCCGGCTGTCAGGGTTATTCCGTACGTGATCCCGGGCCGTACCGGCGCCCAGCTCTTGCCTGAGGATCTGGCCATCTTGGCGCAGCAGTATTCCAACGTGGACACGGTCAAGGAGGCCACCGGTAACCTGGAAAACATGAAACGTACACGCAGGTGCTGTGGTCCGGATTTCAAGATTTTTTCAGGTGATGACGCTCTGACTTTCACCATGATGAGCGATCCTGAAATAAAGGCATCGGGTGTGATTTCGGTGATCAGCAATGTGGCCCCCGGGGCGGTCACCCGGATGGTGGCAGCCCTTGCCGAAGGAGATTTGCAAAAGGCCGAGGAGCTGAAAAAGGACCTTGATCCCCTTTTCAATTTGGTGGTGGTCAAAACCACTGAAGAGAGCCCCATGGGCCAGGTCATGTGCCGGGCCAGAAACCCCCTGCCCATAAAAACCCTGATGGCCCTGCTTGGAATGCCGGCCGGTCCCTGCCGGCGCCCCCTGGGTAAAATGACTGCCAGGGGATTGGAGACGGTGGTAGACGCCGCCAGGCGGGTTCATGCCGCCAACCCGGATATCCTTGGCCCGGTGGCCGAGTTTTTTGATGTCGATATCGAAGCCCGCCTGGCCGACACCCAGCTCCACCAATCCCTGGTTTACCCTGAATACTGCTAGTCTCTGATTGATGTGACAATTGGAGCCTTGGCAGGCTGTTGAACCCGGAATTTGCAGCTGGCGAGTTTGGCGAAGATGCGAGGCCGAGGGCAGACCTACTCTAGTACTTCGACTGCCCGCCAACAGAGCTGATTCGGTAAGCTCGCCGGCCCCTTGGGGCTTCAAATGCCTGAAGACTTTCACCGAAAAACGTCATGAGCACAGGTCAGACAAGGTGAAATTCGACCAAAAAGCGCAGTTTATTGGTAATCAATGAGCATCTCGAGCAGGATTTCAATGCCCTCTGGCCAAGCAAGCGTAATAGTTTTTCAACAGCCTCTTAAAAGCCGCCCCGGGGTGTAATACCCCGGGGGCGGAGCGATGCGGTCTTCAGTCGTTGAATTCGCCGGCGGCGTTTTCCACCGCCTGCTGGTGGGGATCGCTGCGCTTGAAGAGAATGTCCTGGAGCCATTTCACACCGAACTTGAGCAGGGCCACGTCGTCGGCCTTGATCTTATCCAGGGTTTGTTGGTCGCAAGAGAACCGTTCCAGGAAAGTGCTTTCGAAAACGAAGCGACGGAATTTGTCGATATCGTAGCTTACCATGAAAAACATCCGCTTGGCCTGCTCGGTAAGCTTGATGTTGGGAGGAAACGAGCGCTTGCGCACCACCAGATCGGTCCACTCGGCATTGATCTCGTCGTGGATATCGACCCCCTGGTCTTTGCGCCACTGGGCGACCGTCCATTCCTTCTCTTCCTCGAAGCCCTTGCAATGGGGCTCATTGACAAAGAAAAAGAAGCCCTCGTCGTCGGCACCCTCTTTATGTTGCAAGGTTGCAACTCCCAGGGGATAGTAGCGGCAGGTGGTCGGGCGGTCGGAATAGACGATGCATCCGTCGTCGCGCACGAAGGGGCAGGACTGCTGATCATCGTCCATCAGCC
>JALVRI010000263.1 GCA_027031325.1 Desulfobacteraceae bacterium | reverse complement strand
GTTCCTGGATGACCCGCAGAAAAGCTTTTTGGGCGGCGACCGGCAGTTCCCCGACTTCGTCCAGGAAGAGGGTACCGCCGTCGGCCTGCCGAATCAGTCCTTCGCGCGGTTTTTCCGCCCCGGTGAAGGCCCCGCGTACGTGCCCGAAAAGGGTGCTTTCCACCAGGCTTTCCGGCAGGGCCGCGCAATCTACGACCACGAAGCGGTGGCGGCAACGGGCACTGTTGGCATGGATGGCCCTGGCAACGAGTTCTTTGCCGGTACCGGTTTCACCGGTGATCAGAACGTTGGCTTCCGAGTTGGCAGCCAGGGCTATCCGTTCCAGGACTGTGTTTAAAGCCCGGCTGTGACCGATTATTTCATCCCGGCGCAGCACGGCCGGAGTCCCGGCCGCGGATTTTGCCTTGCGGTACTCCAGAGCCCTGCGGATAGTCAGCATTATCCGTTCAACCGGTGATGGTTTTACCAGGTAGTCCCAGGCCCCGTTTTTAATGGCCAGTTCAGCGCCGTCCGGATTGCCGAAGGCGGTTATGATGATGATCTCCGGTGATCCGGGACCATGTTTCAAGGCGGACACTATTTCCAAACCGTCGCCGTCGGGCAGGTGGACATCCAGCATTACGATGTCAGGCTTTTGTTCGGCGGCCAGTTTCAGTCCCTCGGAAGCCAGGGAAGCTTCAAAGTGACAATGGCCCAGCCTTTGAACGACTTCGGCCATCAGGCGGCGTACCGCCTCGTCGTCATCTATAATCAATATCTTGGACATGGCGCAGGCCCGATCCTTTTCCGGTATGTTGGCAGAAAGCGTCCCGGTTACAAGAAAATTATCGGGCACAATCGTCAAAACTTTACCTGACACGATCTTTTGGCTGCGTGGTACTTGCAGCCGTACCGCCTTCCGGGCAATGGAAAGTTCCGCCCCTTGATACGGAAGGCCGGTCAAAGTATCTTGTCGGTTTGAGTGCGCTTGGCAATACGGGGTCGTGTTTTCGGCCTGGGCCCAAAAGCCTCGCCTCGGCGTCAGGTTCAGGATGCAGGTTTGCTGAAATACATGACGATACTTTTGCCCAGCAAAGGGTTGAGGAGTTTTTCGATTTTCGGCAGCAAGCGGGGATGTTGAAGGATGTACCATTCCAGAAAGCGCTTGTAGTACCTTACCAGCAGATGATGCTCGTTTTCCAATCCCAAAAGGCATTTCAGCAGCCAGTATGGGGTGTGGAGGCTGTGGGCAAAGTGGTGCCCGTGGTATTGCAATCCTGCTTTAAGTGCTATTCCGATAAGCTCTTTGCGGGAATAGATCCGGATGTGGCCTCCCGGGCTTTGGACATAGGCCGTCGACAGCCTCCAGCAAAGCCTTTCAGGCCAGTAGCGGGGCACACTTAACACCAGGCGGCCGCCGGGGCGCGTGACCCTGCTGATTTCCGCCAGAGCCCGGCCGTGATCCGGGACGTGCTCCAGTACTTCGCTGCAAATGACCAGATCGAAGCTGCCTGAAGCAAAGGGCAGATCGTTGATATCGGCTCCGATCAGGTGCCATCTGCCGTTACGGTGAAAACCATGGGTGTCATGCCAAACCAGGTTGCATCGGGCGCTTGTCAGGTCGTCCAGGCTCCGGTCGGCGGCGATTATGAACGCCTGCCAGCGCTGGTAAACGGCGGTTGCGTGCCTGCCACTGCCGCATCCGATGTCAAGCACCCTGGCTTGGGGTGCCAGGGTGATTTTGCGGGGCTCGAAAGTAATCACAAATGGCCTTTCTGTAGGCTGCCTCGGTTTTGAGGGCGGCCTTTTCCCAGGTGAACTCACCGGCTATCCGCTTGCGGCCGGCTTCACCCAGCCTGGCGGCAAGATCAGGATTGTCCAGAATCGTCGCCAGTGCTTTGGCAAGGGCCGCCGAATCGGCCGGGGGTACCAGCAAACCGGCATCACCTACGACTTCGGCCAGGGCGCCGCCGGTGGTACTGATCAGGGGGGTCGCACAGGCCATGGCTTCACCTGCCGGCAGGCCGAAGCCTTCATAGACCGATGGTACCACCGCCACCGCCGCCCGGGCATACTGGCGCACCAGCTCGGCCTGGTCAAGACGGCCGGTGAATTCGACCAGATGGCCCAGGCCGAGGTCACGGACCATCGTCGCTATGGTTCCATTGGTTTTCGGCTGTCCCACCACGACAAGTTGCAAAGGGTGATTTCTGGAAAGCCGGGCCACCGCCTTGAGCAGATAACCCAGTCCTTTGAGGGGTGTGTCGGCGCTGTTGGTCACGATGATTCTGCCCGGCCGGCGGGCAATGCCTGCCTGGGGCCGAAAGACCGTGGTATCGATGCCGTTGGGAGCAACGGTGAACTTTTCAGGCGGGATATGGAATTCTCGGCTTATGTCGTTGCGGGCGGTGTTTGAAACGGTGATGATTTGTCCCAAGGTTGGGGCCACCCTTTTCTGCATGCCGATGAAACTGTACCAGCGCAGTTGTTTCAACTTGCCCCAAAAGGAACCGGCGGCGGCCACCGCCAGCCGGCGGTCTACCGTAATGGGATGATGGATTGTGGCCACGGTGGGCATGCGCCTGGCAATGGCCCAGATGCCGTAGGAAAGGCTCTGGTTGTCGTGAACCACGTGGTAGCGATGCCCGCATAGCTTGATGTACCTTAAGGCCCTCAGACCGAAGGTGAACGGTTCTGGAAAACCCATGCTGCAAACCCCGGCCCATTCCATGAAGTTGATTGGATCGGCAAGTTCCGCCGGGCCGGGGGTGCGGAAAAGGGCCTTGGGATTATACAGGTCCAGGCTTGCAAGCCGCACCAGCCTGACGGCAGGATCGAGCTCCGGATAAGGCGGGCCTGAAACCACGTCAACCCGGTGGCCGAGACGGGCAAGGGCCCTGCTCAGGTGGGCCACGTAAACCCCCTGTCCTCCGCAATGGGGATTGGAACGGTAGCTCAGCAGGCAGATTTGCAGGCACTTGGTGTCTTTCGGCATATCCCGGCTCCCGGTTCGGATCGAAAGCTTCCCATATCTTCTGTCCTGCCGGCGGTCAAGCCCAAAAGAAAAAGGCAGGACCCCGCTTTGGAGTCCTGCCCCGGGATTGTCAAGGAGCCGCAGTTACTCGACCAGTTCGCCCTTGATGACCTTGAGTTCCACGTCAGTCGGCTTGTCACCCACAAGCGCCGTCTTGGTGGCATCATATTCCAGGGTGGGTTCCGCCACAGTGTCGTCGATGGTCAGGTCGCTGGCCAGGGAAGAGTCGACTTCGGTCATTATGAGGCTGGCCTCGATCATCTTGACCACGTACTCGTTGTCATTGTCGTCGGTAAGGGTGGGCCCGCCGTCGGAGCTGTTTTTCAGGTTGAAAAGGGGCCGCCATTGGTCTTCCGTTTCGTCAAAGGCCCAGGGTACCTGGAGGGAGAACCCGTCGTATTCCAGGGAGAAAATCTTGCCGTCGTTACTGGAATCGCCGTTGATATCGTACGCCGTCTGATGGGTGTAGGTGAAATGAAGAGGTGCGTCGAAAGAGACGTAATCACCATCGGCATCCTGCAGGACCGACAGCTGGTTCCACTCCTCAGAGCCTGCAGACCAGGAATAGTAAGTGTCGAGGGTGAAAGCTGATCCCGGATCGGTGGTAACGGTGGAGTAATCCGTATCCAGGACAAGGGGCATGATGAACAATGATTGACTGCCCGCTCCGGGAACCACGGGGTTTCCAACAGCGTCCTCGAGCATAAGGTCATCCACGGAATAGGTGTAGGGGATCCATTGGTTGCTGTTGGGATCGAAGTAATGCAACGTCAGGTCAGAGCTTGGGAAAACATTTTCGTCTCCCGGCATGACGGTGGTTTCCTTGTGGTATGTGAGTATCGTGTCGCCATTGAAACTGCTGCCCAGGGTGCCCAGGGGCAACCAGGCCTGCAGGCTTTCGCACCAGGCTCCGTCCCAATCGTTGTCAAAGGTTATCTCGGTACCGGCCCCGGTTTCAACCACCTGCCAGTTGGTATCTTCGCTGCGGATTCCCAGTTGGACGAACCTGTTGCTGTCGGCATCGTAGGTGAAGACGGTGTCGGTGCCGTCGTTCCACTTGCTCATCTCGATTCCATCGAGTTTGGAAAGTGTGATGGTTGCCTTGGTATGTTTTTTGAGTTTGCCGCCTTTTTTAATGAGGGTGTAGGTGTTACCGTTTTCTTCGCCGACCAGCTGGTCACCGTCGGATACGCTGACACCTTCTGGCATCCACATGCCGTAGTAGCCGATGTAACCGTGGTAGACAGATCCTCCGCTTTCGAATTTAACAGGGAACCCGGAACTCAGCTCTACCGCGCTGCCGTCTGTATTGAAAAGCTGATAGCGGTGGATCATATAGGTCATGTCGTCCCGGTCACGGCTGTAGACCGTAATGTTGTCGTCTTCATCCTGTACTTTGAAGTAGTCTTCGTTGTAGGCGATATAATAGGTTTCCTCATCGAGACCACTTGTCTCCCAATCGGTTTCGGCTTCGTAAACATAAGCGTTTCCACTGCTCATGTCGCTGCTGGCAATGGCGTTTACCTTATTGTGCCATTCGAATCCGCCACCTTCCACACTGTCTTCGACATGCTGGATCTGGATTTTGCCGTCACCGGCGGCTCCAATGGACATGGCCATGTGGAAAAGGTCGGTACCGCTGCTGTCTGTTCCCTTGAAGTGGGCTTCAAGCTTGCCGTAGGGATAGTAGACACCTTCATAGGTGTCGCCGGCACCGGCCCAGACTGTGAAATAGCCCCTGATGAGCATTGACTGGCCTCCGGGGCCATCGTCCTCGTTGACCCAGATCTTGACTATCATGGGGTCGCTGTTGCTTGCGCGGGAAACATCGACCACCATTTCCATCAACTGCTCGGTGGTGGTGGATGTGCCGGAGGATCCGGTTTGGCTGGTCTGTTCATCACCGACCTGCTTTACCAGCGCCAGGTAGGGTCCTTCGTTGAGGAATTGATCGTAGGCCGTATCCTTGATGACTCCCAGGATGTCGTTTACCATGTCAAGGGCGTTGGTATCGTCGACCCAGACATGGCTTTCGGCCGCGTTGTAATCGGTTCCGCTTGCATTGTAAGTGTCGGCATCGGCGGCCGCCGCCCCAAACGATCGCAAAAAAGCTCCGGAGCTGGAGCTGTCATCGCTGCTGCCTGAAAGCTCGACCCGGTTGGGAAGGGAAAGAGCACTGACAGTGCCGGTGCCGCTGCCGCTGCTGCCGCCGCTGCAACCGGCCAGCATGCCCGCCAGCACCAGGGATGCGATCATCAAGGCTAACAGGGGCAATATCCCGGCCTTGCCGGAACGTCTGTTGAAGGTAACGGCCGTTTTGAGATGGAGTTTTGATTGCTTGGTCCTCATTCTGACCTCCTGCCTTAGGGTTGAAAGTTGTATCATGCATTAGGTTCTGTTTGGCTGCATCTTTCCCAGCAAGGGGCGTGCCGTTTTTTTGTTCTTGATACATGTATTTATATAG
>JALVRI010000262.1 GCA_027031325.1 Desulfobacteraceae bacterium | reverse complement strand
CTGAAAAGAAATTCGTCATTCTCAAAGATCCAGACATTCTGACGGACTGGCAGAAGAGGTTCGAACTTTCCGGCCAGACCAATCCCCAGGAAGCCTGGAACAAGATCCTGGAAAAGGAAATCGGCGCCAGCGACTACAAGTATATCCTATCCTTGCTGGACAAGGAGTTGACCGACGTTCACATCCCGGTGGAGCTGCGAAGGCTTTTCGAAAAGGTCTACAAGACCCACATCCGCAAGGAATACCTGTCAGATCCGGAGGTACCCAAGGCCCCATTGTTGTTGATCGTCGGACCCAGCGGAGCCGGTAAGACTTCAACCGTGACGGAAGCCATAGAAAAGGTAATCTTCGGAAACGAAGTACTGCCGGAAGTCGATCTGAAACAAAAAAAAGAAGAGCTTTTGGCCGGAGAACCATTCTGGAAAAGCGTATACGAAATCGATCCCACCCTGGCAGAAGAGATTTCCCGTCGCAAGCGGCTCAAGTTTTACAAGCGGCTGTCTAAAATTCCCCTTGTGCGCCGTCTCCTGAAATCCAGGATCAGCCGGAACCTTTCCCGACTGGAAGAACAGGGAATCTGGGTCGATTACTCAATGGTCACCCCCAACGATTTTCAGACAGCCCTTGCCGGAGAGCCCGGCAATTACTTCAAGAAGGCCCTTGGAGATCCCCGCAAGCCCACCATCCGGCACGTGGAAGAAGCTCACAGCGCCTTTGGACGCGTGGAAAGCAGCGCCAGCGGCGGGGTTGAGCGCCAGCAGCGGACCCTGATAGACACTTCCAATATCGTCCTGGACGAAATCATCGCCGGCAAACGGGATTGTCTCCTGGTGGCCACCACCGACCAACCTGAAAGGTTCGACCCTGCCATCTACCGCCGCTTCGTGGAAAAAGGCAAAATCATCAACATCGCCGATTACTGGCAGAATCCGGAGAACCTGAAAGAGGTGGTGCGCTTGGAATTGCTGCGCAACGACGTCAGCGTCAGCCCACCCGGCCGAAAGCATTCCGCCGGACCGGGAACCTGGCTTTCGTCCGAAGAACTGGACCAGGCCGTCAGGCAACTTTACAAAATTTTCAGAGAACGTTCGCTGAAAATAATCCCCTCCTACGTCCGCAAACTGGTCGACTCGGTAATCAAGATCAGGGGCGACTTCCGGGCCGAATACCTCGAGGATGCCATCCTGGTACGGCAGGCCTTCGAACTTGTCGCCCAAAACTCTTACGGTGACCTTTACAAGAAGGTCGTCGACCGCATGGATCGCAACGTCAAGTGGGAACAGTACGTTGGCGCTATCAAGGACCTTTTTTCCGAAATGACCAACAACTGTCTCTATTACGGGGTCAGCGAGGAAAAAGGTGTGGTTCTCAACGGCCCGCCGGGTGGCGGCAAGACATTCCTGGTCAGGACCTGGCTGAGTGAAAACAAGGACGTCCACGACATCGCAACCAGTGCCAGCGCCCTCCAGGATCCGACCAACCCGATCGACGGCGCGGTCGAAAACCTGGAAAAAGTTTACGACATTGCCAAGATGATAGCGCCCACCGTGGTCTTCTTCGACGAGGGCGACGCCCTGGCCCCCAAGCGGAGCCAGGCCGGTGGCTCTCCAACCGATAAGCTGACCAACAAGTTTCTCAACCTGATCGATGGCGAGGTCCCCTTGCACAGGGTCTTCACCGTCCTTACCACCAACCGGCTCGACATTCTGGACCCGGCCCTGATCCGCTCCAAGCGACTCAAGGTGATGGAAGTTTCCGGTCAGCTCAACAAGAGGGACATCGTCAAGATCATCGAAGTTTCCCTCGGCAAGGTGCCGCTGGCCAAGGGTCTCGACATCAAGACCATCATGGACAACGCCCAGGGACTCTGCAATACACCGGCCGACTACTCGGCTTTCGTTGAAAAGGCCTGCTCGCTGCGCAGCACCGAGTTCGAAGTCCTCCAGCGCTTTCGGGAGATGGCTTCCGCCGATGACCGGGAAAAAGAAAATTTCATCAAGTTCAACTTCAAGACTCTCAACGGCATCATAACCGTGGCGGAGCTTCCCTCCGGCCTGAAAGCCGAGCTGCGTTCTAATCCCAAGAAGATGGTGGAACATTACCATGAAATCATCGACAATCTGGCCCGGATCGGGAGCGCCGAAGACTATCCCCTGACACAGGCCCACCTGACCGCCGCCCGCCACGAAATATCCCAGAGCCCGGTCAAGCGCGGCAAGGTCCAGTTGGACGAGTTCCTGGAAGCCGAGCTGAGCCAGGAACCCCAGGTGGGGTTCATCATCGGCGTAGGTGCCAACGATATCACCGGGGTATTGCTTCCTATCGCCACATCACTGACCTACAGGGTATCGTCCAACCGGGTACTGGTTACCGGCGCCGTGTCTTCGGCCACCTCGGCGGCCGCCGAAATGGACATGGCCGTCCAGATGACCCAGCAATCGGCCCAGGAAGCCCTGACAATGGTCAAGAACTACCTCCAGGGTCTGGCTCCCAAGGTAAGCCTGGCAAGGTTGCTGGGAGACTTCCTGGAGGATTACACCATCCACCACCAGCTGCTTTCGGCCTCTTACAACGTGGGCGGACCTTCCGCCGGATATGCCCTGGCCATCAACACCCTATCGGCCCTGATGCTCATCCCCGTTTACAACGACTTCGGCATTACGGGCGCACCCTGGACAAAGGGAGTCAAGAAAGACGAGGTCGGTGGCTCGGTTATCATCGGCGGGCACAAGAAGAAAGCCGAAAAAGTCCTGCTCTACCTGCGGCGCATGTACATGCCCCTTAAAAACTACATGGACCTTGAGCAGGATTTCCTGGTCAACTACTGGGCCCAGGACAAGGACATCCTGGGAGTTACCCATTTCGGCGACCTGGTACCGGAAGTCGTCTGGCTGGGCCAGGATTACGAAAGGCGTCTGCTGAAACTCATCGACCTACGCATAAAATACAAGATGGCCAAGTACCAGGGCCAGCACCCCGCCCGCGGCACCAAGGAAGAAATCCTGCGGATAAAAGAAGAGCTGCGCAAGAATGTGGAAGCCGAACTGCGTTCGCGGCTGATGGCATTGCGCCGCTACCTGCGTAGCCCCGCGCGCGATCCGCACCTGGCTCTGGAAGAAATTTACCGCCCCCATTCTAATCGCTTGACCGGATGGGCCTCCCCCCTTGTGCGGATGGTCAAAAACCTGCGCTCGCGCAAGCCAAACAGCCAGTCCCATATTCAGGGCTGAAAGACCACCTCAGCAATGGCTGGCAAGCAGGCCAAGCCTGAGCCTGTTAAGGGCAACGGCTGCAAAGATGGTCTTATGGGCTTCCCGGCTGCCGAAAAAAAGACGGTAGCGCCGGCTAATGACGCCTTTACCCGTGGCAAGCCCGATGCAAACCGTTCCCACCGGCTTTTCCCGGCTGCCGCCGGCAGGACCGGCTATACCGCTGGTGGCCAGGCCGAAGTCGGCTCCTGTCAAATTTCGCACCCCGCTTGCCATCTGTTCCACCACCTGCTCACTGACGGCTCCCAGGGACTCGATGATATCCGGGTCTACCTTCAGGACATTGGTCTTGACCTGGTTTGCATAGGCCACCACAGCCCCGAGAAAGTAGTCCGAAGATCCGGCCACGTTGGTAAGCATGTGAGCTATCAGCCCTCCGGTACAGCTTTCGGCCACCGCAACCGTGGCCTGCTTTTGCTTTAGAAGCTGCCCCACCACCGCCGGCAGGGAAAGTCCCCGGTCGGAGATCAGGTTGTGACCGAGCCGATCACAAACCCAGGCGGCAGCCTTGGACAAAGGATCCGGGTTTTGCTGCCGGTCGTCACAACGGCCATAGAGCTTGACCTGGATTTCGGGAAATTTTGCCCGTAACCCGAGCTTGATGCCCCTGAAAAGGTGTTCAACTTGGGCAACCCTCTCACCCACTTCGGATTCGGGAAGCCCAAATGTGGTAATAGTCATCACCCTGGCCGGGTGAAGCTCCTTGTCGAAGACCTGCCTGATGTGGGGCACCACCTGGTCTTTGAACATCCTGCGCATCTCACCCGGCACACCCGGCATGAAGTAAAACCAGCAGCGGCCCATCCTGATGGCAAAGCCGGGTGCCGTTCCGATCCGGTTGGGCAGGACGATGGCGCCCGCGGGGAGCATGGCCTGCTTGCGATTTGAAGGAGTCATCTCCCTGTTACGGGTTGCGAAAAAGCCCTTGATGTCGTCAAGGGCCTGCCTGTCGAGTACCAGGGAAACCCCTGCGGCCTCGGCTGCCGCCTGGGCGGTAAGATCGTCGCTGGTAGGTCCCAGGCCGCCTGTAACCACCGCCATGTCGGCGCGTTTGCCGATCTCCTCCAAAACGGCCACCAATTCCTCCAGGTTATCACCGACCGTGTGGTGACGGGTTACCTCCAGTCCCAAAAGCTCGAGTTGCTCGGCCAAAAAGGCCGAATTGCTGTCGATCAGGGCCCCCCCAAGGATTTCGTCTCCGGTTGCCAGAATTTCAGCCCGCATTTTTTCAACCCTCTGTATTTTATTGCCCAGCACTGGTATGATCTTTCCGGATCAAAAACATCTACTTACAGCATGAGGGGCAAAATGGCAACAAGGCCCTGGATCCATGCAAACCAGGAGCTGGACCATGACCTACAACTTCGATCCTGACAAGTGGTACGACAACGAGTACGACAACCTGCGCCGGCAGCTAGAGGCCGGCAGGATCGACCAGGAACGGTTCGAACATCTGGCAGAGGAGCTTTACCAGCGTTACCTGCGGATGTGGAAACGTCTGGATGGCAGCTACAATCTACCGGAGTCATGACCCGGATTGCGTCTTACGGCCACCATATAAGCTCTTTGCAGGCCACAGGGATCAGGATTGCAGCAATGTTTCATCACCTGTTCGAATCACTCCGGCTGCATTCGTGGTTATCAAGGCTCCGGTTGCCGGCTGCGTTTTCCGCTCATAGACTCTATCCTGACCTTAAATACGGCCGTTGCCTCGAGCATCTCGTCGCCGAAACTGAACTCGCCATCTGTGTATTGACGCATGATAATACCCAGTGCTTCACGCTTTTCTTCCGGGTTTTCAATAAAAAGGGCTTTACCGAAACCGATGACGCTTCGATACTTCATGCTCCACTGGCAGGCTTTTGCAGATTCGACCATTCCGTAAGTCAGATCGAACTCGAAACACACGTTGGGATTTCGGCGGAGCAAATCGATCTTTTTGCCCCGAGGCGCACTGTGAAAAAAAAGAAAGCCTGGCTGATAACCGAAACAAAGTGGAACGATGTAAGGCCTGTTTCCGTCGAGCATCGCAAGGCGGCACACCCTGGATTCTGCTATAATGGAGGACAGTTGGGCCTCATCCGAAATTTGCCTGTCTTTTCTTCTCATGATTAACCATCCAGTTGCGCAAGGTTGGAGTTTCAATCAAGGCCCAGCTCTGCCCAGCAGCGGTTAGGCTCAAAACCCTACGCAAAAGCTTGTCGCCGCATCCAG